>CAYWNG010000060.1:0-17928 GCA_964458685.1 uncultured Pirellulaceae bacterium | reverse complement strand
CTTGTATGGCTATCTGTTTGGCATTCGAAAGACGATGCCACAATCCTTGCATCTCGGTTTGGAGTATGGCCAGGATTATCGCATGATCAACTCGCAAGGTGGCCATTACTCAAACACGACCAACTTGAGTTTGTTGGGAGTCAATATTTCGAAGAAGACAATTCGCATCAAGCTGACTCAATCAAGCAACATCGATCTTCGCGATCTAGAAGATCAGTTGACCGCATGCTTCCGCTTGGGATGCTTAGTCCCCACGATCATGTTAACAATGGGAACGACCGACACCTTTGCCGTTGATCAAGTGAAGCCCGTTCGCGACTTGATCGATCGCTTGTCGGCAAAGTTCTCAATTGCCACTCCCCATATTCATGTTGATTCAGCCGTGGGCTGGCCACTGATATTCTTCTTGGACTATGATTTCGAAAGCAATCCACTCCAGATCATGCCACGAACTCTGGAAGGTATCCGCAAGCATGCCGAGCTGTTTCGACAATTAAAGTATGCGGACTCCTTTACTGTTGATTTTCAGAAGTGGGGCTACGTTCCGTACACCTCCAGCCTAGTCATGGTGCGTGATCGAGCATCAATGAAAGCGCTAGAGCATGATCCCGAAAACTTCTCCTACTTTGAAAAGGATGTTCAGGGTCAAACTCACCTTCAATCCACGATCGAATGCTCGCGCGGTGCAGCCGGGTTATTCGGAGCTTATGCAGCTCTCACAGCTCTTGGCAAACGAGGTTACCAAATCCTAATCGCGCATGGATTGCAGAATGCCGATTATATGCGAGCTCGTCTAGGTTCGTTGAAAGGCGCTGTTGTAGTGGCACCTGACAATTGTGGACCATCAGTAGGCTTCCGCCTTTACGATCCAGATGCTGTCAGCGATCCTCGCGAGGAACTCATTATCGAGAAGTCATCGACGTTAACCGAGTCAACGCGCCAACGTCTCGCAGATAACTCGTCCTACCATCGCAACGTATTTGTGCAGCGAGGCAAAGTCGGACTTTACACCAACTGGATTCAATACGTGACACATACAGACTACGACGAACAAGGCAGGTGGATTCCAATTCCAGGGGAGAAGGCTGTGTTCATGAACCCGCATACGCAACAGGCTCACATTGATCAATTCCTTGGACGGCTCCACGGGTAGTGTTAGTGATCTCTAACTCAAGATAGAGCGATTCAAAGCGATGCCGATAAGTGGGGGGATCATCGATGGATTTTTTCATGTGGTTGCCAATCAAACACGGCAATCTGCCTATTCCCCGTCAAAGAAAGCACTTAGAATACTGGAGTTGTCCAATGCAACCTACATTTCGTGATCTTTTCGGCCGGCATCTTTCGCATGGACAACTTGACGAACATTCTCTACGAAATCGGAAAGAGCCCGCGATCAAGCGATGCCTCGAATCGGTTGTTTGGACTTGTGTATGACGAATTGCGGCAGATGGCTGCGAGTAAGTTACGACATGAAATTCCAGGTCAAACACTGCAACCAACGGCGCTAGTCCACGAAGTTTGGTTGCGATTGCTCGATTCCTTGGGCAGTCAAGAAAAGGCGGGAGAGGCGTGGCAGAATCGCCAGCACTTCTTTGGCGCTGCGGCAGAGGCCATGCGGCGGATACTAATTGAAAAAGCTCGCTTCAAAAAACGCCTCAAGCGAGGTGGCCCCGGTGCCAAGCGACAAGAACTTAATGAATCATCGCAGATGACCAAGCCGATTGAAGATGATGTTTTGGATCTTCACTCAGCTCTGGAAGCATTTGAGCAAGTCGACTCCATCAAAGCTCAGATCGTCAAACTGAAGTTCTTCGTGGGTTTGACGACTAACGAAATTGCCGAAACTACGCAATTGTCGGTAGCCACCGTCGAACGATATTGGGTTTATGCCAGAGCGTGGTTGTATCAACGAATGAGTGAGAAAGGCTCACATGAGTAGCGATCAGCATCGAAGCGAGGAAGAGATCTTTACAGCGGCTCTCGCCTTCCAGAGCGTTGAGGAACAAGACCAGTACGTGACGACGTGCTGCGATTCAGACGCTCAGCAACGCGCGCGAATCTTGAGCCTATTGGCGTCCCATCGGAAATTGGCCAAAGTCAATACCACGTTTGTATTGGACAGACCAGAAGAAGTCTGCAACGAATTGATGGCGGAGGGCACTGTTTCTATTGGTGAACAGATCGGCCCGTATCGCATCATGCAACTGCTGGGTGAAGGCGGTATGGGGCTGGTCTACCAAGCCGAACAGCTCTCGCCAATTCGACGTCGAGTTGCCTTGAAATTGCTCAAGCCAGGCATGGATTCTCAAAAAGTCCTAGCTCGGTTCGAGTTGGAGCGTCAAGCTCTAGCGGGCATGGAACACCCAGGTATTACCCAGATTTTGGATGCGGGTTTGGCCGAGTCCGGGCGACCGTACTTTGTCATGGAGCTGGTTAAAGGCATTTCAATTACCGAGTATTGTCGCACACATCAGTTGCAGGCAATGGACTGTATCCAACTGATGGTTCATGTCTGCAATGCCATCCAACATGCTCACCAGCGTGGCATCATCCATCGCGATATCAAGCCATCGAACATACTCGTTGCCCAAAGTGACAGTGGCCCAGTTCCCAAGATCATCGACTTTGGCATCGCCAAGCTGGTCAATGATTCGATGAGTCAAGGCGATCACTTCACGCTCCACGGAGAAATGATTGGCACACCTGAATACATGAGTCCCGAGCAAGCATTATCAAGCGCTGAAGGCGTCGACACTCGCACCGACGTTTATTCACTTGGTGTACTGTTGTATGAGCTGCTCACTGGTGAAACGCCGCTGGCAGGCGTCCAGTCCGACGTAGGTTTATCTCGCCTACGACAGCTCTTTCGAGATTCGAAGATGGAGTTGCCGTCCCAGCGGGTTGCAAGACGCCGCGCTTCCAACCCATCCAACTTCAAGTCGCCGTCGAGCGATGATGTCAAGCCCGAAAAGTTTTTGCGAGGCGATATCGACTGCATCGTCATGAAAGCTCTTGCTCGTGATCCCAACGACCGATACCAAAGTGTGTCGGAGCTAAAGCGAGATCTTGAACGCTTCGTGAGTGGGTTACCGATCGAAGCTGCACCTCCCAGCGTTTTTTATCAGCTCAAAAAGCTCATCAAGCGTCATCGAGTCATCGCGTCTGTCGCATCTCTGGCATGTATCGTCGTAGCGATCTCATCAGCCATGGCGATCCTGTTTGGACTAGTTGCCAATGACCGACTGAAAGACGTGCTAATGATGCAGTCGGAGTTAGAGTTCGAACGCGATCGAGCCGTAGATGCCGAAAGGAAAGCCCGCTTGCTGGCACAGACCTATCTGGCACCAATTGTATTCGAAAAATCGATTGGGAGATTCTGTAGAGAGCACTGGGATGAACTGGTTGAAGTCAATCCCAAGTTGAAATCGCTTGCTGTACCTAAGGAAAAAGAGACTCTCCATTCTGAGGTTCAGCACACTTTGTTTGTGTCGAACTTAGCGGAACTTGATCAGCGATTGATCGCCATCGGTGAAGAGAAATGGCTAACGCGAGTGCTGTCAGACATTTCAAAACAGGATATTGGTACTTTGACCATATTCCGTCCGCAGGCAGTCGTGGTTGACGAATCGGTAGGCATCGCGCCTGCTGTGACCAGCGCTGAGGCTGGCTCTAACGAACAGATAGCTCTACCTGCGCCTGTCGAGGCGACATCTGTCGTTGCTACGCAACTGCCTGAACAGACTCCAACTTACCTGTTTCCGATCGCTACTAAGAAAGCCTATCTGAGCATTTTTTGCGAAGAGCTTCGGGCGATCGATCCGCAGTTGCCCTTGGTCGCCGATGCCGAGGATATGCTCGGGCTTTGTCTTCTAGACATGCAACGCCCTGATCTTGCTTTACCTCATTTTCGCGAAAGCTGCCGCATTCGGGAGACCTATCCGGAACTTCTTGCGCAATCTCTTCACTCACAACTGCTCATTGCCGATTGTTTACAGCGGCTCGATAAACGAGCAGAAGCTAAACTTGCAATCGCCAAAGTTCGCTCTGAAATCTCGATGAATCAGCAGACTCTTGATGCTAATACCATCGAGCACATAGAAAAAACCGCTAAGGCTATTGAAACCGCAACCCCTTAGCGATGGCTTTTTCAGTTTTGCTCGGCAAGCTCCCTGAGACGGCCAACCGCACATCGTCGAGTGTTACAGAAATTCCAAGCGTAAGTAAAGACTCACGCTCAAGCCAGAAGGTCGGCTACTTCTCACCATCTAGGGCCAGCACATTCAACGAAGCTGAAATCGGTTGACGCAGAATTGTATCCAAAATACAATCTTGACTTCTAGAGCTTTAAATGGCTACCCAGCGAGAACACGTATGGCCTCTTCATCAGTCGCTAAATCGATCTCAGAGCAGATTACAGATCGCCTCCGGCAGGAAATACTTGCGGGAGAGTTTCCGCCAGGATGTCCGCTAAGGGAGAGCGACCTCGCAGATCGATATCAAGTGAGTAGGCACCCTGTTCGCAAAGTACTGCAACAGTTGACCTTAGAAGGATTGCTCGTCAGCAAACCCAACTGCGGTGTATCCGTCGCGGCAGAGACGTCGGAACACGTGTCGGATCTTCTAACGCCAATGCGCGTCCAACTAGAACTCTACGCGCTGCGACGAATCTCGCCCGACCACCTCAAGGACCATCTTTCCGGTTGGGAAAAGGTGGTACGACTGATGGCACGAGCTGCGGAGGATAGAGATGAACAGACGATTTTGACCCTGGACGCTGAGTTTCATCAGAGACTTCTCATCGCTGCTGGGATGGAAGACTTTATTCCACTTTGGTTAGCGATTTATGGTCGCATGCGAGGCCACCATCGGCAGAGCAATCGACGTCTCATTGATTTGTCCTTCGTCCCCTTTGTTCATGAGAGGCTGCTGCAGAGCTTTCTTACAAAGGACATCGAGTCTTCGTCCAAGGACCTTCAGTCCCACTTGGAAAACACTGACTTCAATCGGAAAGCCCAGGCAATCTGGCTGAAACGGAAGCAAAGGGAATCCAAGTGATTAGTTCTTCCCAGGTGCTTGCCATGGCATTCAAAAAAACGGATAGAGCTTGAATGGATGTAAAGATATTCTTCAAGATTTCATTTTTCGCTTCGACCTTTTTTGCCTCGACCTTTTTCAGCTTGTTTGATTGTTGCGGCCTGGCAACTGGTCAGGATCGTGCGCAGTCCGATCATTTCGAGCAAGCGATCCGGCCATTGTTAATCGCCCGATGCATTGAGTGCCATGGTCCCGACCGACAGGAAGCGAGCTTGCGACTGGACTCTCGGGCTGGGTGGATGAAAGGTGGTGAGCGAGGCCCCGCAATTCATCCAGGTGATCCTGCCGGTTCCCTGATTCTACAGGCAGTGAAACACGGCGACCCAGATCTACGCATGCCTGAAGAAAAGTTGAGCGACTCAGAGATTGAAGCGATTGAAAAGTGGATTCTTGATGGAGCTGTTGATCCTCGCGATGCGCCCGAGGCATCTGGAAAGCATATTGTTTCCGATCCACGTACCTTTTGGTCGTTCCAGCCAATTCGTGAGGTCGATCCTCCTTCGGTCAGTAACCCGAGTTGGATCAAGACCCCGGTCGACGCATTCATTCTAGCCCAACTGGATGCCAAAGGGCTGAAGCCCACATCAAGAGCTGACGCGAGAACGCTTGTACGACGCGCCTACTTTGATCTCATTGGGCTACCGCCAACACCTGAGCAAGTAGAGGCGTTTGTTTGTGATCCATCACAGGAAGCATGGGCTCGGCTGATCAATCAGTTGCTCGCCCTCCCACAGTATGGCGAACGTTGGGGACGTCACTGGCTTGACGTGGCTCGCTATGCAGATAGCGGTGGATTTGAAACGGACGTTTATTATCGGAACGCTTGGCGTTACCGTGACTATGTTGTGAAATCGTTCAATGACGATAAACCGTATAACGTTTTCGTACAGGAGCAGATCGCAGGTGATGAACTTTGGCCAGACGACCTTGCGCTCAACGGCAACTACACGATCGCTCCTGAAAAGGTAAAGCATCTGGAAGCGTTGACTGGAACTGGCTTGTACACGCTTGGTCCGCAGGTCCATGAGTCCAACATGGACGGAAAAAGGATTCGTTATGAGACTTTCTCAGACTGGGTCGATACGACAGGCGCTGCATTCATGGGGCTTACCTTCGGATGTGCACGATGCCACGATCACAAATTCGATCCCATTACCCAGCGTGACTACTACGCACTGCAAGCCATCTTCGCTGCGAGCAAAGAAATCGAGTACCCCATTATCGATGCGATGGGAATTGCCGATTTCAAGCAGCATTACCCACGCATTCTCGCCGTTGAAGAGTCGCGTCGAGCGTTACGTTTGTTTGATGCTCGCATGGGTGGAAAACAACTATCATCAGAAGAGCAATCCGAACGACAAGGGTTGCTCAACACCATTGCCAACAACGTTCTTGCTTTGCCGGAGAGTACCGCCCTTGGAGCACCCTTGGTCGGATTGATGGAAACTCCAACAATCAGTGTCTTGGGGCACGAGCGCCCGGAACTGATACCACCGATTCACTTGCTCAATCGAGGTGAGCTTTCACGCCCGCGCGATGTTGTTTCACCTGGTTTACCCGAGGCGCTGAGAACAGCCAGCCGATGGGAAGAGCCTATGCCTGGACCACATCGCAATCGCGCCGCTTTGGCACTGTGGCTGACGAGTGAAAAGCATCCACTTACAGCCCGCGTCATGGTAAACCGCATCTGGTACGGACATTTCGGCCGCGGCATCGTCAGTAGCATGAACGACTTCGGACAGATGGGCGAGCGACCTACGCATCCGGAACTGCTCGACTGGCTGGCCCTGCAATTCATGAAGCATGGGTGGAGCATCAAAGAGATGCATCGCACGATGATGCTTTCGTCAACTTATCAGATGGATAGCCGAGAGATCTCCCATGAGAATGCCACAATCGATCCTCAGAATCGCTTCTTCTGGAAAATGGATCGTCGCCGTCTTGAAGCAGAAGCCATATGGGATTCAATACATGCGGTGGCCGGTACGCTGAATCAGAAGATGGGTGGCAGGCCAGTTGTGCCACCTTTAACTCCCGAAGAAGGTGCACCTGGGTATTGGACTGTTTCCGCCGACCCAACCGAACACACGCGGCGCGGCCTCTACATCTTGCAGCGCCGCAACTATCGCTTTCCGATGTTCGATGTATTTGACATGCCTGTCAATGCAGTCAGTGCTCCGGCTCGCGATGTGACCACGGTCGCCCCGCAGGCACTCTGGATGCTGAACAATCCGATAGCTCTACGGCAATCCAAGGCCTTTGCATCACGGCTCTCGGATGAATCGAAGGCAGGATGGAATATTCCAGACTTTGGTTCGGGGCAATCGGGTTGGCTTGGAAACAAGTCTGGTATCCATGCTGGTTGGGCTTTGCGGGAAGACAATGGCACCTCCACCAATTCGATGGATATACCCGTCGGTACGGTGGTAACGCATGGGATGACAAGTGTTGCTTGGCGAGTCCCTTCTGATATCCAAGGGCCGGTGGAGATTCATGGCGGAATTTGGAACATCAGGCGACTTGGACGTAGCGGACCGTGGAGGTTGTGGCACAACGAAAAACTGTTGAGTGAAGGTATCATCGATGATCAAAGTGGTACTTCCACTTCACCACTGAGCCTAAGCAAGGGATCTGGTGGTGAGGCATCACTAAGATGTAATGCTAATGCAGGTGATACGTTTCGGCTGGAAATACTTGAGGGTGATTTTGTTGCGGTTCAGCTAACCTTTGTGACAGCGACCGGTACACGCGACATCGCTACAGATTTTTCGCTTAATTCGAATCCAACCGCTGATGGCTGGCAATACTGTGAATCGCTCGCGAATGGGGCTCAGCTTCTTACCAATGTTGTTCGCTCAAGGGTTAAGAATGACAATGCATCGCAGATCGATCGGGCATGGCAGCTTGCACTTGGCCGCTTGCCAACCATCGAAGAAAGAGATGAAGCCGCAATGCTTCTCGATACACTTTCAGCGACAGATCCTCAGACTTCATGGTCAATGCTCTGTCTAGCACTCTTCAACATGCAGGAGTTTGTGTATGTCGATTGATAGTCCACATACGACTGAGCTGTTAACAAACGAGACATTGAATCCGCATCATTGCCTTAGATTTCAACCCATTGCTGATCGGCGAGAATTCTTGCGGACGACGGCATTTGGATTTGGCGCATCCGTTCTTGGGGCTCTATTGGCGAGAGATGCGGCAGCGGTAGATCATGTTGCTAACAACCCACTTGCGCCCAAGAAATCGCATTTCCCAGCAAAGGCCCAGCGCGTAATCTTTATCTTTTGCGCGGGCGGCCCTAGCCAGCTAGAGACTTTTGATCCGAAACCGATGCTCGTCAAGCAAAACGGACAACCCATCCCAGACAGTTACCGTACCGAAGGACTGGCGCTGCAATTTATGAAAGCCAGTGACGGGAAGCTAATGGCCTCGAAATTCGATTTCAAAAAGCATGGCCAATCAGGGTTGGAGATTTCGTCGCTGTTTCCCAAGCTATCTGTACACGCAGACGATCTGGCCGTGATTCGATCGTGTCATCATGACTCGTTCATTCATGGACCGGCATCCGCCATCTTAAATACAGGTTCATCGCTGCTCGGACATCCCAGCATGGGGGCATGGGTCACTTATGGCCTGGGTTGCGTGACCGAAAATCTGCCCGCCTACATCACCATGACCGATGGAGGTTTTCGACCTGGTCCGGCGGTTAGTTATGGCAGTGGCTTCTTACCCGCGATTAATCAAGGCACCGTTTTACGAACCGAGGGGACTCCCATTTCAAACTTGGTCGCGGCTGGAGCACCCGGACAACAGCGAGCCATGCTGGATGCATTGAACCGATGGAATGGACGGTTCGCATCGGCTCGCCCTGAAGATTCTCGACTTACAGCACAGCTTGCCAACTATGAATTGGCTTTTCGGATGCAATCCGCGGCGCCCGATTTGATCCGCATCGACGACGAAACGACATCGATTCGCGAGCTGTACGGTGTAGACAAGGAACCTACAACAAAGTTCGGACGTATGTGTCTACTCGCTAGACGCATGGCAGAGAGAGGCGTACGATACATCCAGCTATTCAATAACGACTGGGACGGGCATGGTGAATGCGCTGCTAACCATCAAACGAATGCAGATCGAACAGATCAACCGATAGCGGCATTACTAACCGATTTAAGACAGCGTGGTTTGCTTGACAGCACCCTGGTTGTTTGGGCTGGAGAGTTTGGTCGCACCCCCGTGATGCAGGGATCAAACGGTCGAGATCACAGTCCTTATGGATTTAGCGTTTGGATGGCTGGTGGCGGAGTTAAAGGTGGCCAAGCAATCGGCGCCACCGACGAACTAGGCTTCCGTGCAGTCGAGAAGAAGGTCCATGTCCACGATCTGCATGCCACGATGCTGGCACTTCTGGGGTTGGATCATGAGCACCTTACCTATCACTTTGAGGGTCGAGATCGTCGTCTGACAGAAGTATTTGGCAATGTTGTGAAAGAAGTTATTTCGTGATCAAGCATACAACCGTAAGTTTACAGGCAATCGTAATGTGCTCCGCTGCAATCTTGGGGGCATCTCTAGCTTCAGCTCAAGGCGTGATGAGACCTGTTGTTGAGCGTGTCGATGCGCAGCCATTACTACTGATTACTAACCGACTGAGTGAGGCCATGCAATCGATCGGGGCTCCGTTCACGAAGGAGCAGATCGAAACACTCAACTCGCTAAAAAATGAGCCCAGTGATGCTAAAATCACGGCCAGTATTCAGAAAATGTTGGACCCAATGTGCATCGCCTCCGTTGAGATTAGCGCCGATGGAGAGACGAAAGTAACACCAGGTGCAACGGTGAACCTGGTGGAAAACGGTTGGCGTGCGATGCTTGTGAAAGTCGTCAATCGAGCTGGGGCTCAATCCAAGCTGCGCGTCGATAGCCCCAACGCGAGACCCATTCCGCATGGCCCCAAAGATGAAATCGACAATCGTTGGTTGGCTCTGTCGATGTATGACGGACGACCTCTCAACGCCAATCTTAGCGGACTAGAATTGGAATACCGTGTTGTTCAGCTATCTTCAACCAGCGTCGGCCATCGTCAAGCTCGACTTGAGTTTAACGCGGTTATCGCAGGTTCCGCCAAGTCCTCAGTCATTCGACAATGGAGATTTGATAGAGACTCCGATGGATGGGGCGAACTCAATGATTTGAAAATGGTCGTACGCGATCAGTCTCTATTTCTCGAAGCGACAGGAGACGATCCATACTTGTCAGCGCCCGTTTCTGCCCGAGGCGGACGAATGGTACTTCGCTTCTGGGGAAGGCCAGATGGACCAGGCGTTGGACAAGTCTTTTGGTGGACCGAGCAGTTACCTCAGCCCGATGGTGGCAGACAAACGGTTTTCCAACTCGACCCCGGTAGTGATCGAGAATACGCTATCGAATTCCCTGTTGAAGGTGAACTGAAAGGCGCTCGAATCGATCCCTTGCAGGGCCCAGGCAAATTCCGCATTGATTGGATCAATCTTGAATATGCCGCTGGTGAAAATGGTACTTGGAGCGGAACGGATGCTGATATCCAAACTATCCCCAGCACAGAAGTCAAATTCGCAGTCACTGATGCGGACGGATCGCCATGCATGGCAGCCTTTGAGATTCGCGATGAGCAAGGTCGGGTCTATCCCTACCAATCGAAACGCCAAGCACCTGACTTCTTCTTTCAAACGCAGATCTATCGCGAAACGGGCGAAAGCATTCGATTGCCTCGAGGCAAATACAGTGTGAAGTGTTCTCATGGTCCAGAAAGCATCGTTCAAATGCAGACGCTGGATGTCGGAGATGATCCGATAACGCTGAACTATAAAGTCGAGCGATGGATCGATACTGCTAAACATGGTTACTGGAGTGGCGATCACCATATTCATGCTGCAGGTTGTTTACACTACGAGAATCCGATGCAGGGCGTGTTACCGATAGACATGCTAAGGCATATCATGGGCGAAGATGTTAAGGTTGGCTGCTGCCTTACCTGGGGGCCATGCTTCGATTTCCAAAAGCAATTCTTTAGGGGCAAGCCAGACGATGTAAGCCGCTATCCGTATCTCCTTCGTTACGATGTCGAAGTTAGCGGTTTTGGCTCCCATTTATCCGGACACCTGAATCTACTCAAATTGAAACAGCAGATTCCCGCAGGGGGAAACTCGAAACATCATTGGCCGACTCTAGGCACAAACACTTTGCGATGGGCAAAACAACAAGGTGCTGTAACCGGAACAGCTCATAGTGGTGCAGGCCTGACGCGCAGCGTTGGTCGCGTCGAAGGCAAAGACGGTCCACATCGACTACCCAATTTTGATATTCCGGCTTTCGACGGAATCGGAGCCAATGAGTTCATTATGCAGGTAACCCATAAGGTAGACGGGCCCGATGGAAAAAAGCAGCCTGCGATTGACTTTATCGCGACCATGAACACACCTCGCGAGACGGAGTGGAACATTTGGTACCATGTACTGAATTGTGGGTTTCATGTTGTTGCCAGCGGCGAAACAGACTTCCCCTGCATGACCGGAGAACGTGTGGGAATAGGACGTGTTTATGTAAAGCTTGAAGGTAGGTTGGACTATGATCAGTGGGTCGAAGCACTGCGTCGCGGTGAAAGTTACGTTAGCGATGGCACGAGTCACCTCATGGACTTCGAAAGGGAAAGTGACGGTTCGTTCTCGTTGACTGCAGCGGCGTATAAAACAGATCAATCCGACGTCGAAGTAGAGCTCATCGTCAATGGATATCCAGTCGCGGCTCAAAAGGTACAAGCGAACGGGAAGCAACAAAAGCTTCGTTTTGAAATACCGAAACCCGAAAAGAGCTGCTGGGTTGCTGCCCGCATCTTTCCGTCGGCCCACACGAATCCAATTTGGATTGATGTAGATCGCAAGCCAGTCTGTGTTGATGCAAGCGTCAAATGGTGTCTCGCTTCTCTGGAACAATGTTGGTTAGAAAAGCAAAAGACTTACGCTCCAGCCGAGCTACCGCAGGCTCGACTGGATTACGAATATGCGAGAATAACTTATCAAGAGTTTCTCCGTCATGCAGACGAATAGTCATCGATTGGACCTTGCCCTGACGATCTGCGGCTCAGATCATCAATGGCATACCACAAAACGAATCTCACTTGCTGCTGCATTACTCGTGGCGCTTATTTCCTGGGGCTGTAGCCGCCCGCTACCATACCCTCAAAATCCCTCAGCCGAAACAAACGTTGTCGAGCAAGCATTGCCGGCGGTGCTGATCACGGTGAGCATTTCACCTGAATCGAGGGTTAAAGCTGCAACTGAGGACGTCGCGATGGAACTTGAGCAAGGAGTCTGGAAAGACTTTCAGATCAATATTGAGAACGCTGCTGGTATCACAGCTCCGCTGGTGGTCGAGTCCGAGCAAGTTCTGCAGTCCGACGATGATCGCTCCCGAGATCGGTGGCTACAGTTCGAACTCAAGCCGAACTTGGCTCTCACTGGCAAGCGGAACGAAAGCCGCACTCTAAGACTAAAGAGCCGTGACTCGGGTATTCGGTCAGCTATACTCAACTTCAATGCGGGGCAGGGAACGCAGGACTTAGGGTTCCGCAGCGATGTTCTTGTTACGTTTAAGGTTTACGAGAAGTGACGAAGAGCCAAGTTGTTCTCAGGATTGGACTGAATACCATCGCGTTCTTGTCGCTGGTGATTTCGCATGCGGCATGGCTGCGCGCGCACCCGCCCGAGTTTCATCAGGAAGGGATAACGGCGGGGAACACAACGACATCGATTGCCAACAAGAATGTGGCAGACGAGGCTGACCGACAAGAAGCATATTTCCATTTCGAGTTTTTCAGCAATCTTGCACTTGAGTGTCCTAACGAAATCCAGCAACGTGTAATCCAGCAAGCACTCGCAGAACTTCATGTTGCAAGGCAAGTTCCGCAAGCATTGCCATTGCAAGAGTTACTAGCCAATCGAGCTTCTTTGCACGCGAAGTTACGAGCATTGCACACGGTCATCGAATGCAAATGGAGCACAGACGGAATCGTTGTCGAGAGTGATTTACCGCCTATCGGCGTCGCGAGAGGACTTACCAGATGTGTCATCCTCGAGATTCAGAACAGCGATCAGGAACATGCGGATATTTCCGTGAGCGTCGGCGACAAAAAGCAAAATGCGGTTCCATGGACTGTTTTGCCATCCAAGTCACAGTGCTTCCTCGTGAGATTGAATGCTGATGCGCCCACAGCACGCATTGAAATCAAGACAAACAGTGTATCACACCAACTAACGATCCCGATTCAACAACTCGAACCAGCGCGGATTCGCGGGCGACTCATCGATGGCGATCTCAGCTTACCCACAGCAGCACGAGTTTGGGTCGAAGGGAGCGATCATCAGTACAGACACGCCGGTCCTTTTGCACTGAATCGATCCTTCACGGAAAAGCCCTTGCTGCTCTTTACAGTGCCGCGAACTTATCAAGTTCCTTTCTTCTACGCTGATGGAACCTTTGAGATCGATGTTCCCCCTGGACCGACGGTTGTCACTCTGGAGCGTGGCTTCGAGCATTTGCTTAAGAGAGAGACCCTTGATCTAAAGCCGGGCGAGACACACGACCTAGAGTTGGCCTCCCGTCGTTTTGTCGATCTAAAAAAAGAAGGTTGGATCAGTGGT
Source organism: uncultured Pirellulaceae bacterium (assembly GCA_964458685.1). Taxonomy (GTDB): domain Bacteria; phylum Planctomycetota; class Planctomycetia; order Pirellulales; family Pirellulaceae; genus Aureliella. Next base: position 4,144 of record CAYWNG010000060.1, on the reverse strand, counting down.
GACACACATATCCACTGGGTAACCAACGCTTGGAACGTGGACTTGCCAATCGACTCTCTCGCGAGGGTGCAACGAGCAGAAGATCTGCGAGTTGTCAACAATCTCACTCTGCTGCATCGAACCAATATCGATGCGTTTATCAAACCGTCACAAGCCCCTGTCGGCCCGATCGCGAGACTTTGTGACGGTGACTACCATATCGAAATGGCTGAGGAGTACCGCAATCAGAATTTGTACGGCCATCTTTGTTTTCTCAACCTAAAATATTTGGTTATGCCCATTGGCACCGGGCCGCAAATCGCTGGCGACGATTCACTCGACTACCCAATCAATAAACCCGCGATCATACAAGCTCGGGAACAAGGCGCCATCAGTATTGAGGCACATGGTATCGGGGCTAATCACGAACTTCCCCTGAATGCAATTCATTCTCTCACGGATTCGCTCGACCAAATAGATCCCGATGACTACTATCGTTTGTTGGATTGCGGTTTCCAATTGCCACTCACCAATGGTAGTGATCATCCAGCACGCATTGCGGGCTGTGCAAGGGCCTACGTGAAGATCGACGGCGATTTCACCTATGAGAAGTGGATCGACGGAATCCGCCGTGGCCGAACCTTTACATCCTCGGGACCACTTCTATTCTTAACTGTTAACTCTAGGCAGGTTGGCGATGTGCTGTGTGTGGGCAAAGATGAGCCAGTTGCCATTTCGGTCAAGGCGCTATCTCGATTCCCGATCGGCCGCTTGCAGTTGCTTTCCAATGGCGAAGTATTGAAAGAGGTTGAAACGGATGAGAACGTAGCCACGATCGAGTTGAATTTAACCTCGAAACAGAGCCGTTGGATTGTTGCAAGATGCTCGCGAAGCGACCAGTGGAATGCTATTTGGCAGCCTGACGTTGCTCACACAAGTGCAATTTACGTTCACGTAGACAATCGACCGGTATTTCGCGAGGATGCCGCACGCGAGTGGATCAACCGCATGAAAATGCATATTCGCGACATTCAAATCAAGGGCGTATTCGGAAACGACATTCAGCGACAGGAAGCCATGGCTTACGTTGACGAATCCATTCGTCGCTATGAGCGACTGATCAGTCGGCAAACTGCTTGGAATAAATCGCCGCATTCTCTGAGTGAGCAAGCAGATAATCTGCTTATGCTTGCTCCCTTTGCATCGAGCAAGGCGCATGATCTTCCGGCAATGCGTTCATTGATGCACGCAAGCAACATTGATGAGCTTAGGAGAGCTGCCGAACCATTTGTTCTTTGCAAAGTCACGATCGAATCGAACTCACTGATTCGAGTTACGCCGTGTTTGAAGCTGGGGGATCTACCACAAAATCGCACTCGGCGATTCCTGTTGGAGATACATAATGAAGGCAAAGTGAAAGACCAGCTAAACTTTCGCGAAAAAGGCCAATCATATAAGGCAGCGAGTCACGGGTGCGAGATCGGTCTGGTCGAGAACATCTTTTCCACTTCGAAGTTGACTGGGGATGAATTCGAATGGAAGCTGATAGAGCTGCGATGGAGTGAAGCCGGCAATTATCAAATAGAGGCGACACTAGGAAATTTGCCTGCCAGACCCGAAGGTAGTTTTATCCTAACCTTGCCAACCCAAGGTTATTGACTGGGCAACTGGTGGAATTTGTGTGATTTCTAACCTGACAAGTCGATACGCGAAATCTGGATTAACGATATGTACGGCATCGAAGCTCGAAGCCAATAGCAGCCCCAAAGCTTGATAACATCCTGGCCGGCTTCCACAACAATGCTTGCCCCCAGGATTGAGTCCGCTTGGTTCAAGCGTTTTTTTTCCCGATGGGGTGGAGGTCAAGGGCGAGAGGTGGCCCGATATAGGACCAAAAAAAGTGAAAAATGCCCAAAATACTGAAGATCAGCGATCAATGCGTCGCTAAAGAAAACCTCTCAATCTGTGAACTGGCGAGTAGCCTAAAGTTCGCAGGATGAGACGAGTACGCCTGAAGCAACGGTCTTCGTGAAGACTCTCAACGTGCGAGTTTAGAGCTAGCCAGGTCAACTCGTGTAGTTTGAATTGTCTATTCTACTCAGGGTGTCCAGGTAGCGCTCCAAATGGTGAAAGCATTCCAGAAGTAGGGCGCATGCCAATCGTGATTTTTGTTGCGGTTGGGATTATCGATACCGCGACGGCGAACGTGGTTTCGTGCATTGAATAACATCCTTGCAACGTCTTCTGTTGAAGGTGACGTGGTAGAAGTTGCAGGTTGCTGGTACTGAGTAGAGATTTCTTCGAAAATCGCTTTGGTGGACTCTGCATCCACCTTCCAATGGGACGCGATGACATCTCCCGCACCGATAGCTAAGAATGTCGTGCAGAGCGTCTTGTGCGTATTGCCGCCAGCCAAAAGGTCACTAGCGTTCACCGTATTCGCCTCGCATACGCTTAAGAAAACATGGCTTATCGAAAGTGGCGTCGTTCGCGCTGTGACGGGTGGCTCAGACAGGAAGTTACGCACCAGATCACGTGTCGCAAGTTTCTCGTCATTGATTAGTTCGATGTAAGCGTCGACATTGGTGGTCGTTGAAGCGGTCTGCTCGGTTTTCGCCTGACTTGTACTACCAGAGTTGGCCGCGTCTTTTGAAGATTTATCTCCGACCCCGTGAGAACCAAAGTGAACAATCTCCCAACCAGTGGGATTCCCAAGGCAATTCACCACATTTTCCAGATTACATTTACTTTGATGGAGGTGCATACTTGGACTACCGAGGCTAAGAACTTTTGACGATTCATTACCCGCGTATCTGTCAGGCTGTATGGAGAGGACACCTCGCCGGAGCTTCAAGTCGTCACGTCGCTTCAATCGACTCGATTCTTCGAGCGTGGGAAGGTAAATCAACGCATATCGCTCTCCAAACATCGCCTGAGCTTGCTTGTCTGGCTCCTCGCTTGAGAGACTTTCCACGCCAATTAAACTAAGGCCTTCCAGTGGTAATCGGAATATCGGGCCATGTGGAGCAATGTAAATGCAAGCTGGATCCTTTTCAGGGCTACGGGCCAAGTTCAAATCACTGCATAGCCTCCTGGGCAACAGCCATCCTGAAAGCAGCCTACTAATTAATTCCAGATCGGTATCCGTCGAGATTGCATCTTTATTACTGTAATCCTTGACAAGTTGGTGGACTGCGCTGTCGAGGGTCGTACGGTTTACACTGGATTCCCCATGCTGAATTTCTTGATCGCCGAATCGCCAGAAGACGTGCAGTGACTCACTACCACTGAAGTAGGCAATGAAGTTTCTAGGTAGGTTTTTGAAGTCGAAATCTTCGCCGTCAGTCATCCGCTCGGACGGAATCTCAGTTGAAGAAGACCCTTTGGTGAAATCAACGAAGCTCCGATTCGTGTTCTTAGCGACGACGTTAATCGCCTTCTGCAAAGAGGCCTGGTCAGGTTCGGAGCTAGCCAGGTCACGTACCGAGTCGACATGGCTGAGTTGAGTAGTATTTTCGCTTTTGACAGCATGCTCGCTCACTAACCAACGAACGGCTAATTCGAATCCGAGCTGATATCGACCGAAGACTCGATCGCTCATCTCCTTATAATTTGGATTTCCGTTGTCCGCTGGGCTCTTATGGTCAATCCAAGTTTGTCGAATCTTCAAGGCCTGTCTGGGCAGTGATTCGGCACAAAGGTCCAGTAATTTTCTCTCTACTTGAGTAAACTCTTCGTTCTTGAGAAAAAGTGCGGTTTCGACTGCGACACACTTTGCATTGTAGAGCAGATTGGAAGAAGCCCCGCTTGATTCTTGGTCGGCCAATGCAGATTCAATGAAACAAATCAAGAGATCGAGATTTTCTTGCAGTTGCTTGGTCTCCAAATCGGACGGTAAAAGATCAACCACGCGAAAGAATTTATCATATATCTCTGTCAGTTCATTCTGCTTTTTCCCAATTTGTTCGATTGCTCGCTCTAAATCAACTTCCTTCTTCCGATACTCGGATTCGAACACATCGAACTGCACACGGTTCTTGCCTGTCCCGATCTCCTTCCGGGCATTCTGAGCGATATTATCGAGTTCCCTTCGCAAACCATCCGCTTTTTCTTCAATCAACTTGAGACCGACTTTGCCTTGATTGTATTCGACTTGACGCTTCTC
>CAYWNG010000059.1:0-17965 GCA_964458685.1 uncultured Pirellulaceae bacterium | reverse complement strand
ACTTCCAGAGAGGTTGCTTATTGAGTTCGATGTACAAGGCAACGGGATTTCCAACTGCATCGCTGAACTTGCCATCGAGCTTTAAAACATGTTCCTTCTGTAAGGGTTGTCCTTCATGTTCAAATAGAAACTCCGTGTTCGCCAAGTTGCTGCTGTCTGGGCCTCGATGGGTTGAATTCCAATATGTGACAATCCGCGATAACTCGACTTTCCATGGTCCACTCTCGGCAGTCAAATCATGCGAATGATCGTAGAATCCTTGAATGGGTTCGGGTGGTGGGAAAGGGGACTCGACTCGGGCCCACACTTCATCATCGTTCCCAATCGCTAAAAATTCGCATGGCTTGACTGTCTCGACCTCTGGAAAGTGGACCACATAATAGACTTCAGGTGAGGACATTGATTCGATCATGTCGGAACTGTGACTTTCAAGTTCTCCGTCTGCTGTTCGATAGATTACATTGTCGACGTGCCCACGCACTACAGCCCCATACCTATCTTCCAGTTCGAAGTGGTTGAACCATTTCCAATCCGATGAGAGGCCTGTTTCTGGGTTCTCACAGCTAATCACCAGAGTCAAACCAAACTTGAATCTGCCCGAAACTTTTTCACCACGAAGTTGCATTGAGTCGACGCCATTGCGCAGTACACCGTGAATAACCAGTGTTTCGCCATTGGGCAGTACATGCTCGGCGATTACTGAAGGTCTCGTATAAAGACGGTGCAGCGGGCCATCTTTGTCCGCATCGACAAAGAGCAGAATGATCAAGCCGATTACTCCCAAGGTAATCAACCATCGTCTTATCAATGGCGCCGGATCAAAAGAGTTCTGAAGTCGAGTGTCCCGAGGCTTGTAGGTGTTTTCGTTCATGATAGGCGAGAGAACTTAGTGCATTTACAAGTCGGGAATCTAGCGACCTACATGATCAACCAAAGACATGCTATCTTCGACCTACAATTGTAGATTCATTTTCATGTTGAAGTCATTGGAGGTTGTACAAAGTCGAAACTTTCGAAACTCTTCGTTGACAGTTCGCGAGCCAGTAAAGTGCTTAAGAGCGATCGAGCTACTTGGGAGCGGCAGTCCAACCACTGAGTTCCTTGCCGTCTGGCATATACACCTTAGCAATGCCATTGGTTGAACCAGCCGCGACGCGACCGTCGGCGGCTACGGCAACCGAAAGCACCCAGTCGTCGTGGCCAACGAATGCAGTAGCGACTTTATTACTCGCTAAGTCGATCCTGAGGACTCGCCGCGATGCGCTGGGCACGTAAACAGAGTTTTCAACCCGAGCAATGTGAAAAGCTTCACCGTCTAAACCAACTTCGGCAATCTTCTTCGCGTCAGCGATGTTCCAACGGTGCAACTTCTTGTCATCGCCAACTGAAACGACTTGAGCCCCATCAGCGGTAAAGGCGACGCCGCGCACGGGCAAGCCATGTCCCGCGTAGTTGATCAACATTTGACCTGACTCCAAGTCGAACACCTTGGCTGACTTGTCTCGGCTGGCTGATACCAGTTTGTTTCCATCAGCGCTAAAGGCCACGGCGGTGACCCAATCCGCATGACTTGAGTAGCCCCGTACCAATTCTCCACTGCGATAATTGATAATGCGAACACTATTGTCCGCTGCCGCCACGCCAATCTCATCGCGACCAGGACGGAAGGCTACGTCCAAAATCACATCCATCGAACGAGCAACTACTGAGGTGACTTCACCAGTGGCCCAATCAACCAATCGTACTTCTCCGCTTCGGCCCGGCTCACCGCAAGCTACAGCAAGAGTTTTGCCATCGGGGCTGAGTGCAATCGCAAAAGATCGCTGTCCGATATTCGGGATGCGTCGCACTAGCTGACCGTTATTGGCATCCCAGATAGTCAGTTCGTGATAGCCGCCGACGATGACTTGCGTGCCGTCCGCCGTGAAACAAATCGCGGTTATTGGTACGGCTGGATAGCTTGCTGGAGGTGGAGCATACTTGGCTGGAGGCGTAACCAGTCCCAGCAATTGCTTGGGATCTTTGCCATCGAATTCTGCGCCGCTGTTGATCCAGGCTCGAATCGCTTCCGCCTTCTCAGCACTCAGCGGTGGACTGTCGGGCGGCATTCGCTCGGAGGGATCGGCTGAGACAATCCGCTGAAGGATGAGGCTCATGTCGGCTTGCTTTGCAACAACCGGAGCTGTCGCAGAATCGCCGGGCTGCATCAATTCGTGAAAGGTGTCGAGTCGATAACCGCCCTCTGCTTTCTTTGCACTATGACACGAGACGCAGTTGTCTTGAATGATGGGTGCGACTTGCGAAATAAAGCTCGACTTAGCTTCTGTGGTTGGCGCCGGAGTCGCTGCTGTAGGCGTGGCCGTTGCAGGCTGAGTCGCTGTGGTTGCGTCTTGCGCGGTGACAGTTGTTTCGAATCCAGCCAGTAGCAGCAAGCAGAAAAGGACTCGCAACGCTCGGATGGAGAAATTGTTGTTAATGTCGATCATGGCGTTTCACTTCTTGGGCTACTCAACGAATAGGAATTCGTTGCGAGTTAGTAGAGTTCGTGCAAAGGCAGTCCATGCCTCAGACTGTGGATTCTGGGGTTGTGGATTCTGAGATGGGGAATTGTTGGCGACGGAGACCAACGAGCTGGCATAGTTCTTGACAAAGGTCGTTGCGCGATCGATCTGATCGGCTGAAGCTTCGCGACCCAAGCAACAGTAAATCATCGCCGCGGCTCGATCTCGTTCATTCTGTATCGAGCCGAAACGCGTAGCGAGACTGCTGGCAGACTGATGAACAAAGGGATTGTTCATGAGATACAAAGCTTGCGTAGGAACGGTTGTTAACTCGCGACGAGCCGTACTGACATTCGGATCGGAGCCATCGAACAGCGCAAGGAACGGGTGTCGCTTGATCCGCTGCTGCATCAAGTAGACGCTCCGACGATTCGTTTCGTAAACCGCATAAAACGGTGCATGCTGACTGAATCCCCAAGTGTGTGGCGCCGGGAAAGGATGTTCGGCTCCCGGCGATGGATCTAACGAGCCGCTCACCAGGAGCATCGAATCGCGAATCTCCTCAGCGCTTAGACGGCGAGGGCTGAATCGCCACAGAAATCGATTGTCAGGATCGATCTGATCGGGCGATGTTTTCCCGGCAGTTTGATCCTCAGAACCGGACGCTAACGCTTGGCGGCTAGTGCTGTCGATGCTTTGCGCAGGTGCAGAGGATTGCTGGTAGGCTTTTGAATGAACAATCAAACGATGCATGTGCTTGACGGACCAACCACTCTCGGCGAATCGACTCGCCAGCCAATCAAGCAACTCGGGATGCGTGGGGGCTTCGCCGCGTGTCCCGAAGTCGTTTTCCGTGCGGACAATTCCACGACCAAAATGCTGTTGCCAAATGCGATTGACCATGACTCGCGCGGTTAGCGGGCTGGCTTCGTTGGTCAGCCATCGCGCTAAGTGCAATCGTCCGCTTCCGTCGAACTTACCCGCCTCAACATCTTTTGAAGCAAAGAGCGCGGGTAAGCGACGATTCACCAATTTGCCCGGTTGCGAAGGTTCGCCACGCATGTGGATCGGAACATCGTGAGGCGTACCTTCGGCCACGGCATACGCCATTCCTTGTACGGGCTCTAGCAATCGTTTTTCAATTTTGTCGCCAACCGATTGCAGAGTGGCGAGTTTTGTACGCAAGTCGTTGACTCGTTCACGACGTGCTCCTCGGTCAACTCGTGCTGACAAAATGCGTTGCTGGAAGCGATTGAGAGCCTCATTAGACTGATTAGCTGGATCATTTGCGGCGGTTGACTCAACCTTCGCGGCTTCATTTCCATGGATCAAGACAAAGTTATCAGCATCTAGGGCAGGACGAACTCCACCGATATGACCGTAGCTATCGATGAACGTGTAGTCGACGATGCCATCCCAACCATTCGCAACCGCTCCAGAAAATTCGACTTTGTTTTCACCTGAAATCAGCCAGCCGCGATAGGTCCGATTCTTGGTATCCAGTTCCAGAAGGACTTGACTCCAGCGACCGATCTGAAGCTCAGCAATTGCCTCTCTCGCATCCCCTGAGCGACGATAGAACTGACTGCCGTTGAAGAATAACTCGATAGCCGCCGAGTTGCCTGGACCGTGACCGAGGTAGTATCGCCAACTCCCTTGACCTCCCTGTTCTTGACTAGTACAGCAAAACTCGAAGTAGGAGCGGATGATTCCTTCGCTATCGGGTTGCAAGCGGTCCAACTGCATCCCAAACCCGTCATACTCGGCGCGATTCGGCATGCGTATTCCGAGCTCGCCTTTGTCGAAGAGTTGTACCAGCGGGCTTTGCGCGAGCTTCGAGACCTTCACGACACTATTGGGGCCTGGTCCCCAAGGTAAGCTTGGTGGTTGATCATCCTGTTGTAATTCGAAATCGCCGTCGATACCGACTAACCGCTTGAGTTCCTCGCGAAGTGGTCCTGGGTCATCGAATCGTTGAGTCAATTCGACGGAGCCTTTTTCATTTTCGATCGGGCTGTTAGACGAAAGAGGCACGACCGAAAGGTTGTCGATTTCAACTCCCGGATACTCGCTGGTTGCTTCGTTGATCGAGCCAATGAGCAATTGCTGCGCGAGCGAAGACTCAAGTTCGATCTTGTTTGCTTCGAAGACTTGCGATGTTGCATTGAGCTCAGTCAGTGAACCTTGCAACGATCGTTGTTCGGAGTTGAAGGTCGCTTCGAACTGATACCATTTACCTGGCTGAATGGTCGCTAGCGATTCGACTCGTGAGCCAACTTGAAGCTGGACAGTCGACGAGGATAAAACGAATTGCAGCACAGGCTCAGCAAGCCTATTCGTTAAGGCAATCCGATAGCCGTCGGTGGCATCGGCTTTCGCTACACGAAAATCAAAGCTCAGCGTAAGCGAACGATTCTTCAAATCCGTTTCGCGATGATTGAGAGCTTGCCAAATCTTACAGACAGCTTTTCCTGTCGGTAAAGCGATGCCGACTCTGCCTGGAGGAATGTTGTTCGTAAAGGGACTCTGCGCGGCATTAGTCACTGAGACCAAGCCTTCGTACAACCAAGGTGTCACCAACACACCCAGGCTACCACCGGCGGCTGGCGATTGCAGTTCTAGATCGCCATCTATCTCGGTCAACGATCTCAAGACAACGGATGGTGCGTTTCGGCCAAGGCCTTTGAGTGTTGCGAACTGCGCGGCGGCTTCTTTCGTCTTTTGAGCATACGCTTGCGGATCGCTTGTGTTTGTCAAAGGAACCAGCGAACGAACCTTTTGTTTTTGTTCTGATCCAGCGAGTGGGTATAGCGTGCTTTCGAAGACTCCGTAAAGTGCGTAATAGTCCTCCATCGATATGGGATCAAACTTATGGTCGTGACATCGCGCGCAGCCTAAAGTGATTCCTAACGCCGTCTGGCCTAGCGTATCGATGGTGTCTTGAATCGTGAGATGATGATAGTTCTCCGAGTCGAATCCGAATCGCCGGGCGATGGCTATGTAGCCAGTCGCAATAGTCTTCTCGGCGAATTCCTCCGGCGTAGTCGCCTTCCGGGCTAGAATGTCACCAGCGATCTGTTCTTGCAAAAACTGATCGTAGGGTTTGTCATTGTTGAATGCATCGATGACATAGTTACGATACTTCCAAGCATCCGGCACGGGATAGTCCGCCGTTTCGCCAGCAGTGTCCGAGTATCGAACAACGTCCAGCCAGTGTCTGCCCCATCGCTCGCCGTAAGATTTCGAATTCAACAACCTTTCGACCAACTTGTCGTATGCATCGGGCGATTGATCCGCGATGAAGCTCTGAATCTCCTCGACGGTTGGAGGAAGCCCCGTCAGATCAAACGATAGCCGACGAATCAATGTACGGCGATCGGCTGGCGGGTTGGAAGGCAGCGAGTGCTCTTTAAGCTTGGCCTGGATGAACTGGTCGATGATCCGCGATTGGCTCGGTACAGCGTTTGTGGCGGTTTCGGAGTTGTTGGGAGGCACCGGGTCTTGAAGTGGCTGAAGCGACCAGAACGCCAACTCTTCAGCAGTCGCTGGGCCACTACGAAGCTCTGGACCCGAGCTTAACTTAACTTGATCAGGCCAATACGCGCCGGCTGCGATCCACCGATTGATTGCGTCTAGAGTGACTGCATCGAGCGGCTTGTCTGGAGGCATCTTCACATCGTGCTTCCAGTCCAGAACCTGAGACAAAAGACTCGCAGCAGCATCGCCTCGATCGATCGTGGTGCCTGAATCCCCGCCTTTCAAAAGATGGCTCAAAGCATCCAGTCGCAAGCCCGACTCAGACTTCGAAGGCCCGTGGCACTTAATACATCGCTGCACTAGCACTGGTCGAACGTGGTTTTCGAACAGACTTTCCTGGTCTGGAACTTGTTTTGCAATTGCCGAGCTTGATGCTAAAAGCATCGCGAGCCCAGCTAGCAGGTAGGAGCACATCCGGCGCATGCGAATTCGACTCGTGGGAACTGAGTGGGGGTGTAGAGGAGGGACTATTAGTTTAGCAGACCCAGGCTAATCCACCAAATCCGGCCAATAGTCGCCTTTCGCTCCGCGAAAGTAGCGCCAACGTAGCTGAACCCGCCAGGGTTCTGATATTCGTGAACGCCTCTTGCTTTCGCAACTGTTTCGGAACGCAGCGAAGTCGGTCTATGCTTAGAAGACGCCAGGGACTGGCGTGCCACACTAAAGGCACGCTACTTTTGCGGAGCAAAAGGCGACTATAGGCTCAGCGCCTTCAATAATGTTTGCTGCAAGATATCCAGGGGAAGGCCAACGACATTTTCTGCAGTGCCGCTGATGATGCGAAGCCATGGATGTCCGTCTTGATAGCCAAACGCACCAGACTTGCCAGCCCAGGCGTTGGAGTCGAGATAGTGGTCAAGCTGAACTGCGGTGAGCGGTGTCATCGTCAATTGACTTTCAGCAACATCAGTCCACAGAGATCGAGTTTGAGAATCGACCACACATAGGCCGCTCCACACACTGTGAGTCCGACCGCTCAGTAGCCTGAGCATACGAGCTGCATCGTCGCGGTCGCGAGGCTTGCCTAGCAATTCTCCTTCGACATCTGCAACAGTGTCGCAGCCGATGACCAGTGCAGGGTAGCGTAGAGAGTGAGCGACGTTCGTGGCTTTTTGCTTTGCCAAACGAACGACAAACTGTGCGATCGATTCGCCGTTCTCGGGTTTGGCATCGTCGGGTTCTGCGGATGCATCGGGAACACAAACTTCAAACTTAACGCCCAGCGAACTCATCAACTCACGACGTCGCGGCGATTGACTGGCCAGCACCAAGCGTTTGTCGCGAATCCATTGACCAAGCGGCACAGATGAAGATTCAAAACTCAATTCGTTGCTCCGTGACACTCTCTCGTGACGTTCTCTCGTTACTGTTGCGTGGGCTTGCGAGCCGCGATCAGCCCAGCCACATAGCCACCTTTGAATCCGCCATCGATGTTCACCACGGTAACACCCGCCGCGCAACTGCTCATCATGCTCAGTAGCGTTGTAACTCCACCTAAATTGAATCCGTAACCAACGCTGGTGGGTACGGCAATGATAGGGCAGGGGACCAATCCGCCTAGCACGCTGGCCAGGGCACCCTCCATTCCTGCGCAGACGACAATGGCAACTGCGTTTCGTAGTCGATTGAGATGAGGCAATAGTCGATACGGCCCAGCGACTCCCACGTCGGTAAGCAACTGAGCGTTCACACCCATCCAGCGTAGAGTTTCCATGGCCTCGCGAGCAACGGGTAGATCCGTACTGCCGGCGGTAACGACCATCACGGAGTTAGCTGTGTTTAGCGTTTCGCTGGAAGAATCTTGAGAGTTTCGCAAATTCACCGATGCGATAGGTCGATCGCTAAGTCGTAGAATTCTCGCGGCTGAGTCATAACGCGAGAAAGCGAAGTTAGCTGCTATGAATGCGAGCTTATCTTGGTCACATCGCGTTACGAGTATCTCGCTTTGCGTATCGAGGAGCTTTCGGGCAATCGAAGTAATTGCCTGAGATGATTTGTTTTCGCCAAAGATCACTTCACCAAAGCCACATCGTCGACCGCGATCGGTGTCGGGTTGATGTTCGGACGCAGCCGGATGTTGGATCGCCAAGATTCGCTCAGCGACTTGAGTCCAACTAACATCGCCTGCCTTAGCTTGAGCGATCCACGAATCGATATCCGAAGGACAATCCATACTTCTCTAGCTACTTTTGCGACTTCTTGAGAGCTTCCTGAAACGCTTCGACTCGCTTGCGCAAGTTTTCTGGTGGTCGTTGCGGTCCACCTGCGTCGATTTGATTGCGATAGGCATCTGCTGCACCGCTGGCACCGACGCTGGCGTTTTTTCCGTCGCCACGCAAGCGAGATAACTCCGAAGCCGAATTCTCTAAGGCCTCGGCACTTGCCGTAAGATCGCGAGCTCGTTGATATCGATCTACGAAGTTACGCAAATCTTGTTCGGTCCAGTTCATTTCTTTCAATAGCTCGGGGTCGGGTTGTTGACGTTGACGCTTGAGATAGTCCAACACCAGATCGGTTGCTTTTTTGGCATCGTTTGGATTGCTCGCTTCAGTTGCTCCTGGTGCACCGCCAGCTCCACCGCTTGTGGCACCACCTCCACCTTGCGAAGCCTCCTTTCCATTGCTGGGCTTGCCGCTGCCTTGGCCATTGGGCTTTGATCCACCAGACGGCGAGCCTTCAGATCCCTGCGAACCCTCTGAGCCCGACTCGGCCCCTTCAGAGCCAGAGGACTTTGACCCAGCGGACTGTGATTCAGATGACTTTGAATTGGCCCCCTGCTGTCCAGACTTGGAATCTTGCTTTGAGGACTCGCCGGATTTTCCGGACTTAGCATCGCCTTGCTTTCCGCCGCCTTGCTTTCCATCTGCCTGTTTGTTGTCACCTTGTTTGTTATCAGCCTGCTTACCCTCGCCTTGTTGCGGTTGAGACTTCGAGCTATCACTGCCTTGAGAGCCACTGCTTTGACTCTTCGAAGATCCATCAGACTTCGAATTAGCATCTTGCTTGTCACCAGATTTGCTACCCTGGCCGCCATCACCCTGACCGCCATCACCTTGACCGCCATCACGTTGGATGCGTTCATCCTTGCCTGATTGGCCTTTGTTGGAGTCCTTCTTTTCAGAATCACTTTGCGACTGGCCAGGGCTCTCTGACTGGTCGGACTTTGATCCAGACTGGTCAGACTTGCCGTTTTGATCATTGCCGTTTTGATCATTGCCCTTTTGCGAATTGTCACTGTTGCCTGACTTTGATTGTGAACCTTTATTGGGATCATTGCCTTGCTTGTTTCCACTACCAGCATCTGGCTTGGGCTGGCTACCTTCGGACTTGCCATCCGGCTTACCCTCTTGTTTACCGTCAGCGCTTTTGTTTTCAGGTTTCGAGCCGTCAGCGGGTTGGCCTGACTTGGACGGATCTTTTGAGCCCTTCGAATCCTCGCCAGCAGGCTTCGAGCCATTGGCATCGGATTGCTTATTGTCGCCAGAATTGCCTGAGTCGCCCTTGGGCTGATTGTTCGAGCTTTCTTGACCAGCACCCTTGGGTTGTTCACCTTTTTGCCCGTCACCTTTTTGCCCGTCACCTTTTTGCCCGTCACCTTTTTGCCCGTCGCCCTTTTGCCCGTCGCCCTTTTGATCAGAGCCTTTTGGCGAATCATTGTTCCGCGCGTTATCTGCGTTCGTGCCGTCTTTAGAGCCCTGAGGCGTACCGTCCTTGGAACCCTGTTGAGAGCCTTTGTCGGACGACTTCTGTTTCTCCATGAACTCCTTCACGCGATCTGCGGCTCGCTTGTCCGATTCTCGCTGTCGAGCTTCCGAGGGATCATTCGATTGCGATGGATCGGAAAGATCGTTGCTATTGGAATTCGATGAATCACCATTGGCAGGTTGAGAATTAGATTTGTCGTTGGAGCTATTCTTTTTCGATCCATTGCGAGACGATTCCCCATTAGCCGAGTCAGCCGATTTCGAGTTGCCCGATTGGTTGGCAATCTTTTGTCCGCCTTGCTTTCCACCCTGCTTGGAAGAGTTTTCTGGTGAAGAGCTCGATTCCTTGGAAGATCCGTTTTGATCTCCAGAGTTTTGATTGCCGGACTCTTGTTTCCCAGATTCTTGTTTGTCTGAAGCTTGATTGCCAGACTTGTTTCCGCCGGAAGACTTCTTGCCCGATTCGCCGCTGTTGGATTCTTTGCTTCCCGACTCGTTACTTCCCGACTCCTTATTGCCTGAATCTTGATTGCCTGAATCATCGTTGCCAGGCTCGTTGTTTCCAGAGTTACTGCTACTGGATTCTTGCGAGCCCGATTCTTTGCCGTTGTTGCTGGGATCGTTAGCGTTCGATTTGTCGTCCTTGGATCCGTTGGGATTATTGTCGTTCGCTGGGCTTTCGGAATTTCCGCTTTCGGACTTGCCACTCTTCGAATCACTGCCTTGCGAATTACCGCTTTCAGAACCATCCTGCTTATCGGATGTTGAATCCTTTTGGGGCTGCTCGGATTGCTTATTAGGATCTTTCGAATTCGGTTGGTTCTTTTCAGGCTCTTTGCGTTGCAGTTCCGGCGGCACCTTGGCCTCCGCAGGAGCGACAACTTCCAAGATCAGTGGAATCGACTTGGTTTGATTGGGACTTAACGTTTTCGAGTTTGGGTCGTGTCGATTGTCAAAAGCCGTTGCGATGATCTCGATGCGATCGCCAGGAGATGCTTTAAGATCCGCAAGATTGAGCGGAACAGGAAATACGCGAGCAAGCGTGGGGTCTTTGCCTTCGTCGGCACCTTCAAGAAGCACGCGAGTCGTGCTTGGAATCTGATTTTGTCGCAGGTTGAGTACAACTTTAGTCAGTCCGTAATCGGGATCGCTCGCGCGGATCTCAAGTGTGAGTCGACTCGTTGGAGCAACTTTTACAACACGATCCTCGGGGCCAACCAGTTCAATTTCAGGAGGCAAGTCGGCGGATATCTTCAATGGTCGACTTACAGGATAGATATTCGAGTCGCCGCGTACATTCGCACCACTTAGGCAGAACGATTGCTTCGACGGAAACAGCCAACACGATCCTTGAACCGTTTGACCATCCACGGTCATTTCGAGATACTCACCAGCTTGGTAGATCTGCCCAGCTTCGTTGAGCTGTGCATTGGTGACCAAGCGGGCTCGGCTGAGTTGCTGGTTGGACGAACCCCAGACATCCATCTTCGAGCCTTCGACCGCTTCGATATCGACCGTCGGCGAAAAATCGCGCGGTTGAAGTCGCGTGTACTTCGGAAACTCGACAAGCACGCGATCTACGGCCAACGATGGAAGCGGGCTGAGCGTTACGCGATACTTTCGGCTAACTGCGTCACCAGCTTCGATCCAATACTCCATGTCGTGTTCGACGCCGTTGGTTCCAGTCTTAACGGCTCCCTTAAATTGAAAGCCTTCGATAGACGCGGTCAGTGGTGTGCGAATATTGCTGAACTGGCCATCCAAGGTGTTATAACAAACCATGACCGGTTCGTTATTGCGAAGGCCTTTCAGATCAGCAGTAACATCCAGCGGAACTCCGTAAGTTAGCTCGGTGGACCCAGGCGAGACCTCAAGAATCTGAACTCGAGTTGGCGCGGCAGTGTTGAGCCAAGGCATTGCTAGTCGCATGCCGCTTTCGAGGATGCTCTTGGGCGAAAGTGCTCCGTAAACAGACAAGCCGATAACCAGTAGGACAATCAAACCAGCGCGTTTAATCAGCGGACCGCTATCGATCGTCGAAGACGGGTCGTAACCGCCGATGAATCGCATCGCTCGGTAGCTGAGCGCGGCCATCACGCCTTTGGGTACACCGTGGTCGGGCATCGACTGCAGTTCGAACCAAGCGATCAGCCCATTCTTGAATTCGGGAACGATTTGTTCGATGCGTTGAGCTGCGTAGGTAGGATTGATGCGACGCACCAATAGAGGAGTCAAGCGAGTCGCAGCATACCATGTAGACAACGCCACAACGGCCAACCAGATCGACCAGCGAGCCAACATCGGCAGGGCAACCAACCAATGATCGATCACGCTCCCAACCAGCCAAGTCGCTAGAATCAAGACCAGCCAACCGGACATTAGGACCATGATGTCCAAAGCTCGGATAAACTTGGCCGCTTGACGTACGTGGGTAGCGATCTGCTGTTGAGCCGCTTCGGCGGTGATCTTGGCTGTGGATGCTGGTTGAACGGAGCTAGGTATGGAACTCATAGGTTTGGTTCTGACAGTTGAGTATTGCCCCCAGTTAGGCTATCCCGTTAGGCTATCCCGTTAGGCTGCTGCAATCGCGGTGAGCCTAACCGGTCGTACCTAAAACAGGCTGCTAACTATATCATAGACACCAGTTTGTAACCGGGAGTTTCCAAAGTTGGTCATGTACCACCCGCGTTCGCTCAATTCAGCTCGGAACGCGTTATTATTGGAAACGGTCGCCAGAAAAGTCGCTACAAGTATCATAACCCAGTCTAGACTCTTGGATCATTTTCGTAACCGATTTTGACCGAGGATCAGCAGAAAACTCGTTGCCCGCAAATGTCGACCTCCAACCTTTCCCCCAGCCACCAAAGTTCCCCCAGTGAATCTCAGTCAAGTGAATAGGCCTGCTCCAAAATCTGCGGTGCTGATCAATCCCAAAGATTCGGTAGCTGTGTGCCTCCGCAATATCAAAACCGGCGAACTCGTGGAGCTTGGGCCAGGCCTGTCGGTAACTGCGACGGAGCCGATTCCGGCGGGGCACAAAATGGCCGTCCACGCGCATCGACCTGGACAGTCGGTACTCAAGTTTGGTTGGCCCATCGGTGAAGCATCACAGCCGATCGCCCCAGGCCAACATGTTCACAGTCACAACCTGCTGTGCCGTCACGAGATCGACTATGCGGCGATCGCGACAGAGAAGCCACAGCCATTAGTGATCGACCGCAAGTACACTTTCGAAGGCTTCGTTAGGCCGAACGGCCGAGTCGGCACACGCAACTACCTGGCTGTGATCAGCAATGTCAATTGTAGCGCTTCCGTCGCAAGAATGATCGCTAAGCATTTTGACACCGATGCCATTCGACAGCAGTATCCCAACGTTGATGGTGTGATCTCATTTCGTCACGAAGGCGGATGCGCGATGGCATGGGATGGCTCGCGGCATCGAATGCTTAGCCGTGTTCTTGGTTCGATGGCTGGGCATCCCAACATCGGCGGTTTCTTGCTAGTTGGCTTGGGATGTGAACAAGGTACGTTAGACCATTTGGTGAAGTCACAGAACTTGCATCAAATCAACATCGCAGGTTCCAAGGCTTCTGCTGAAGGTTCGCAGCAAAGCGCTGCGAGCAGTAAGGTTCCCGTGCTGAACATTCAAGACAGTGGAGGCACTCGCAAGACGGTACTGGCTGGCATTGAAGTGGTCAAAGAACTGCTTCCGCAAGTGAATCTGGCACGACGCTCAACGGTCGATGCGTCGCACTTGGTGCTGGGAACGGAGTGCGGTGGATCGGATGGTTACTCTGGAATCACAGCCAATCCAGCACTCGGTTATGCATCGGACATTCTGGTCGCTTGCGGTGGCACTGCGGTGCTTTCGGAGACATCCGAGATCTACGGAGCCGAACACTTGTTGACGCGTCGAGCCCGCTCGCGCGAGGTTGGCGAAAAGCTTCTAGGACTGCTAGAGTGGTGGAAGAAGTACTGCGCCAATTACGGCGAAGAGTTCGACAACAATCCATCTGTCGGTAACAAAGCTGGCGGACTAACCACGATTACCGAGAAGTCGCTCGGCGCGGTTTCCAAAGGCGGTTCGATGGTCATGGAGGCGGTCTATGAGTATGCCGAAGTGATCGATCGACGCGGCTTCGTATTCATGGACACTCCTGGTTACGATCCAGCAAGCGTTACGGGACTTGCAGCCGGTGGAGCGAATCTGATCGCGTTTACCACGGGACGCGGCAGTTGTTTTGGCTTTAAGCCTGTCCCAAGTTTTAAAATTGCCTCGAACAGCGCCCTGTACAACCGCTTAAATGAAGACATGGACTTCAACGCTGGACGCATCGTCGAGGGGGAATCGCTGGAAGAGGTTGGTCGCCAGTTGTTCGAGCAGTTGCTGGAAGTTGCTAGTGGCAAACAAACTTGCAGCGAGCAGTTGGGGATCGGCGACGAAGAGTTCGTGCCTTGGTTAGTTGGCCCCGTGCTGTAGGCAGCTCTTCGGAACAAGTTGAACCACTGCACTTTCGAATTACCTCAGATAGAGCCAATAGTAGAGAATCATAAGAGACATGTTGCAAAGGAATCTAGTTTGAGCTCGTGGCGTTCATGGCTGAACAAGCCCAATCCAAGTTTGCTCGATCAGCTTGCTTTTTGGTCCCTTCGATTGCTTTGCCTACCTTACGTTGCCGCGATGGCAGTTCGCAATGCGCTGTATGATTGGAAGTGGAAGCAAGTTCACACAAGTTCGTTAAAGGTGATCTCGGTTGGCAATCTTTCGGTCGGCGGAACCGGGAAGAGCCCTACGGTCGCTTGGCTGGCACGGTGGTTTCGCGAACGCGAGAAACGCGTTGCCATACTCAGTCGCGGCTATGGAAAGCTGGACGATGGTCGCAACGATGAAGCACTTGAGCTAGAGCTTAAACTGCCCGATGTTCCTCACTTGCAGAATCCAGATCGTGTAGCCTCGGCGATTTTGGCCGCCGACGAGTTAGAGATGGAAGTGCTGATACTGGATGACGGCTTCCAGCATCGTAAATTGTCTCGCGACTTGGACATCGTCTTGATCGATGCTACCGATTGTGCTGCGGCGAGATGGCCGTTGCCTGCCGGCTTACAACGGGAAAGAATGTCGAGCCTCAAACGAGCCGGCTTTGTCATCATCACTCGCGCGGATGCGGTGAGCGAAAAACAATTGGACACGTTGACGAGCCAAATTGCAAAGTTCATTTCGCGCGATCGAATTGCACTCGCAACACACAAGCCTCAGTCATTGCTGGAGTATCCATCGACGCGGCTGGATCTTGAGCGACTGCGCGGTGCTCGTGTTTTGGCTTTCTGTGGAATCGGCAATCCTCAAGCATTTTTCGAGAGCCTACGACGCTTGGGTGCTCAAGTAATCGACCAGCGAGAATGGCCCGATCATCATGCATACTCTCGCGAAGATGTGCATTGGCTGATGAACTGGCACGCAGACCAATCCGATGCAATCTTCGTCTGCACCGTCAAAGATTGGGTCAAGATCCAAGAACTAGGATCACGAGTATTACTTGCTCTCGAGATCGACCTTCAGTTCCTCACCGGTCAGCAGAACCTCGAATCTATCCTGGAAGCCCACGCGTAACCCCGAGTTCAAAATCAAATCGTTTAACGGCCCGCAGGCGACTGCGCTTCGCGGATGGAATTGCAGCGACTAACTCTTGCTCATCTCTTTGGCCCAGGAGTCTTTGAGACTAACGGTGCGATTGAAGACTAACTTGTCAGCGGTTGTATCTGGGTCGACGCAGAAATAGCCAGTACGTTCGAATTGGAATCGATCGCCGACTTGGGCAGTCTTCAAAGCTGGTTCAACTTTTGCGGTAACGACCTTGAGGTTTTCTGGGTTGAGGTTATCCAGGAATGTCTTTCCGGCGGGTACATCTTCGGGATTCTCATTCATGCACAAGCGGTCGTAGAGGCGAACTTCCGCGTCGATGGCATGTTGAGCGCTAACCCAATGAATCGTGCCCTTGACCTTGCGTGTTGCCGCAGCGGTCTCGGCTCCAGAACGAGTCTCGGGATCGTAGGTGCAGCGAAGCTCAACGATTTCGCCAGCCGCATTCTTGACCACTTCATCGCAACGGATGATATAGCCGTATCGCAGTCGAACTTCCGCGCCGACAGTCAAGCGGAAGAACTTCTTGGGAGCGTTCTCCATGAAGTCGTCTCGCTCGATAAGCAAATTGCGGGCGAAAGGAAGGTGCCGCGTTCCCGCTGATGCGTCTTCGGGATTGTTGACGGCTTCCATCATTTCGACTTGATCTTCCGGATAGTTGGTAATAGTGATCGGAAGTGGATTCATCACCGCCATGACGCGATTGGCTACGGCGTTCAAATGCTCGCGCACCGAACTTTCCAACACGCCCATATCGATCGTGCTATAGAATCTCGCTACGCCGATCTTTTCACAGAACAGTCGAATGCTCTCAGGCGTATAACCACGTCGACGCAGCCCGCTGATGGTCGGCATTCGCGGATCATCCCAGCCGCTGACATGCTTCTCAGTGACCAATTGCAACAGCTTACGTTTGCTCATCACCGTGTAAGACAGATTCAGTCTCGCGAACTCAATCTGACGAGGATGGTAAATGCCGAGCTCTTTGCAGAACCAATCGTAAAGTGGACGATGATCTTCAAACTCGAGTGTGCAGATCGAGTGCGTAATTGTCTCGATCGAATCGCTTTGACCATGAGCCCAATCGTACATCGGATAGATACACCACTTATCACCGGTTCGATGGTGGTGCGCATGCAGGATGCGGTACATCACGGGATCGCGCAGGTTGACGTTGGGAGCCGCCATGTCGATCTTAGCTCGTAATGTTCGTGCGCCGTTGGGATACTTTCCAGCCCGCATCTCTTCGAACAGAGTCAAATTCTCTTCGACGCTTCGATCGCGGAAGGGACTGTTCTTTCCAGGCACGGTCAATGTGCCGCGATACTCGCGAGTCTGCTCGCTAGTCAAATCGCAAACGTAAGCCTTGCCGGCCTTAATGAGCTGAACGGCCCAGTCATACAGTTGCTCGAAGTAGTCCGAAGCGTAATGCAATTCGTCCCATTCGAATCCCAGCCAGCGCACATCGTTCTGAATCGAATCGACGTACTCTTGTTCTTCTTTGCTTGGGTTGGTGTCGTCAAAGCGCAGGTTGCAGCGGCCACCGTAGCGTTTGGCTAAGCCGAAATTCAAGCAGATGCTTTTCGCGTGGCCAATGTGCAGATAACCGTTGGGTTCAGGCGGGAAGCGACTGATAAATGTCTTGCCGGCGAGTTTGGGGCTTTGGAGATCCTTTTCGATCTCTTGCTCAACAAAGTTCAAGCGATCTTTCTTGCCACCGTCTCCATGCAAACTATCCCCATGCAACCCGTCTCCGCCAGTGTTGTCGGCGTGCTCGCCTGAATTCATGATGCCCGATTCCCGCTAAATAGCCGTAAAAACTGAGAAGATACCATGCTACCGTTGGACCTACAGAGCTCCAATGCCAACCCAAGGTTCGGTGGGAAGAATCTGGTCAATGCGCAACGCCTGGCCCGATGCAGTAAACAAATACCAGGCTAGCAAGTTGCCAGAACGTCTCTCAATTCAAGTCCCAGCCCGTTGGGCCCGTTGGGCTGGGCTAGGCTAGGTAAACGAACAGGGCTTGGCCCCTAAATCCCGACAGCGAAGCTTCAATACTAGCGCAGCAGGTTGGGATGTATCCCTCGCTGACGCAGCGGGTTGTGAAAATCCCGGACAGCGTTAGCCAACTACGGGAGCTGAAAGATCGCTATGGACGCTATCGATAATCGCTGGTTCGATGATCTTCCGCTCTTCAGCAAAGCCAACCATCAAGGCCAGATCGCAAAGACGATTGATACGTCGCGGAATACCCTGTGAGAATTGATGGATGCGTTCCAGCGAAGCTTCTTCGAAGATCGACTCGGTTGTTCCGCCGGAACTTCGAATGCGATGCTGAATGTAGGAGATCGTCTCTTCGGGCAGCAAGCGATTGAGCATGCACTTGACCGCCAAACGCTCGTCAAGCGGATGGTAACGCTCGACGTGGGACAACAACGTAGGCTGACCGACCAGAACTAATGTCCAAGCTGATTCTCCAGGACTTTGCGAACTGGCGACGTTCAGCAACAATCGCAGTGGTTCAAGCAATCCACCTTGCTCGAGCAGATGAGCTTCATCGACAACAATTACGGCATGTCGAT
>CAYWNG010000058.1:0-17982 GCA_964458685.1 uncultured Pirellulaceae bacterium | reverse complement strand
GCGTTTCGTTCTCTTGACTTAATCCCAACCCGCTGCGTCAGCGAGAGACAGGCCTTAACCCCAACCCGCTGCGTTACTTTTGAAGTTGAGCTATTTGGGATTTAAGGCCGAAGGCCTGACACAACCTCTGCCGGTGTCGAAGGCACCGGAACATGAGAATTCCGAGGTTTAAGGCCCGAAGGGTCGACACACTACATTGATGTATCGCCACCTTCGGGGCTCAATACTGGGCGGGCTCGAAACCGGGGCTTGTCAGCGCTTGTCAGCCCCGGCATAGGATATGTCGGCACTTCGTGCCTAAAAAGCGCATCTTTAAAATCTGGCGGCGGTTGATGCGAGCATTGCTCTATCCCTATCTACTAATTAGTCATCCATTCTTGTAATCAGTGGTTTCCTTGGCCCCCGACAGACTGTTGCAAGCTATGCTATGCCTTGATGATCATTCGGTCGACGCAACGCCGCGGCAATCGACTCAACGATCACGCTCAAGAGTAACGGAGTGATGGAATGAAGTCCAAAGGTGAGATCGAAGCCGCTGTTTGCAAGGTTATCTCACACTTTGAACAAGAGTATATGGGAAGAGGACCAAAGGACATTCGCACCTTTTTGCTCGGCGATCTCTTGGTCATTCGCATGCAAGGCGTGCTGACCGCAGCAGAACAACATCTCGTCAAGTCGCT
This sequence comes from uncultured Pirellulaceae bacterium, assembly GCA_964458685.1. GTDB lineage: Bacteria > Planctomycetota > Planctomycetia > Pirellulales > Pirellulaceae > Aureliella. Next base: position 17,302 of record CAYWNG010000058.1, on the reverse strand, counting down.
GCCTGTCGATAAAGGCCGCGATCTACTCAAGCAGGTTCGGTCTCAGCTCATTGAGACCGCTCGTCCGATTCTCGAAAAGCTGATCCTCGACATTACCGGCTGCCCCGCGAAGAGCTTTCATCATGACATTAGCACCACAACTGGCGAAGAGGTAATTCTATTTTCGCTCGACGGCGAGCCCGAATGCCGCGAAGTGAAGCGCTAGTGGCTCATTGACTTCAAGCAATCTCGATAGTCATGAGTCTAAGAGTTCAATCGCCAGAGCGTGAAGTTAAGCACCGCAGCGAAAGTACACCACGCTAGATAAGGCAAAAGCAGTAACGCCGCCGAGAGCTTGACCTTCCAGAACGATCCGATGGTTGCAATCAGCGCCACCCACAGCATGCAGATTTCAACAAAAGCCCAGCCCATCTGATGTGCGCCGAAGAAAATCGGTGTCCAAAGCGCGTTCAGCACGAGTTGCCCAACGAAAAGACTCAAAGCAACTCGCTGTCGCTGCCATCCGCCAACTCGCCAGACTTGCCATGCTGCAACCGCCATCATGCAGTACAGCGTCGTCCAAACCGGACCGAACAACCACGAAGGAGGATTCCAACTGGGCTTGTTCAGGCTCAAGTACCAATCACCCGTCGATACAAAGACACCGCCTAACGCGGCCAAGAAGCATGCCGCCAGCCATCCGCCTAAAGCTAGGATATCTTTTGCGGTGTTGGTGCCGGTGACGGAAGTTGCTTGTGTTGACATGTGAGAATCCGAGTAAGGCCAGCAAGGGTGCGCGATTTCGTCTTGACTTGACCTCTACTTTAGTGGCCAAGCAAGCTTTCTACAGAGAATTTGCCCGTTCCATTTCCATTCTTCTTAACAGGATTCGCTCCAAGCACAATGACTACTTGATGGTGTTCGCCATCATCCACCAGGATTACCACAAACTCAGACTGTTCAACTCCGTCGATCGATAGGGATTGAATCGAATCACCGGCTTGAGTGCAATCGACAGTGATGTGATAGTTGGTCGAACGGAACCGATAGTGAACTTGATAAGAGTTCCAGTCACGTGGAGGCTTAGGACTGAAAGTCAGCTTGTCGACTTCAAGGTTAATTCCCAGCAGAGACTCGATCACTAATCGGTACATCCAACCGGCCGAGCCTGTGTACCATGTCCAGCCGCCTCGTCCCACGTGAGGCTGAACACCATACACATCAGCGGCAACCACATAGGGCTCGACGCGATACTTCTCAATCTGATCCTTCGTTGAGCCATGATGGATTGGATTGATCATGGCAAAAATCTCCCAAGCCCGCTCCACATCGCCCATTTCGGCAAAAGCCATCGCAGTCCATATCGCTCCGTGCGTGTACTGACCTCCGTTTTCGCGAACGCCGGGAACATAGCCTTTGATATAGCCAGGATTGAGCGTCGAATGATCGAATGGTGGGTCAAGCAGCAACACAATCCCTTCTTCCTTGCGAACTAGTCTCTGGTACATACTCTCCATCGCTGGAGTCGTTCGATCATGCGTTCCAGCACCGGACAAAACCGACCAGCTTTGCGAGATCGAGTCGATACTGCACTCGGCGTTCTCGGAAGACCCCAAAGGCGTGCCATCGTCGAAATAAGCTCTCCGATACCACCCGCCATCCCAAGCCGATTGCTCGATGTTGCCTCGCAATCGTCCGGCCTCAAGTTCCAACCGGTCCGCGGTAGCATGATCATCGCTTTGTTTAGCAATGACAATAAAGCGATTGAGCACTTCGTAGAGAAAGAAGGCCAACCAAATGCTCTCGCCTTTACCTTCATGGCCGACTAAATTCATCCCATCGTTCCAATCACCACAGCCCATCAGCGGCAGACCGTGCGATCCGAAACGTAACGAACGATCGATAGTCCGCAAGGCATGTTGATAGACATTGCCAATCTCGTCGGACACCTGTGGCAGATCGTAGTTCGCTTCTTCATCGTCATGGAGTAGTCGGGAATCAAGGTACGCAAGACGCTCATCCAAAATACCTGTATCGCCGGTCATCTCCACATAACGGCAAAGCGCCAGTGGCAACCACAGAAGGTCATCGGAGAACTGAGTCCGCACGCCACGGCCGACTGGTGGATGCCACCAATGCTGCACATCGCCTTCGCGGAACTGTCGTGAAGCCGCTCGCAAGATCTGCTCGCGATACAGTCTCGGCTCGGCGTGAACCAAAGCCATGGAATCCTGCAACTGATCGCGGAAACCATAGGCTCCACCCGATTGATAAAAGCCTGATCGAGCCCACATTCGGCAAGAGAGTGTTTGATAGATTAGCCAACCATTGGCCAGAAAGTTCACGGCAGAATCGGGAGTTTCCACATGGACAGCTCCTAACGTTTGGCTCCAATAATGCCAAACATCTTCGAGCGCACGATAGCTGCTGTCGACTCCCCTCGACTTCAAGATTAGCGATCTCGCTTCCTCTTCATTGTGGGCCGCACCAAGGGTAAACATTACGGTCTTCTCTTCGTTGTTTTCCAACGAGAATTGCGTCTGCATCGCCGTACATGGGTCCAGTCCGGCGCCGTATCGATTCGAGAGCTTGGTTCGGTGCATTGCAAAAGGATCAGATGTATTGCCATTGCGACCCAGAAATTCACTGCGATCGCACGTAAAGTTTCGATTGGACTCGCTACAGTCCACGAATGCTACTCGATCAGCAAATTCAGGACTGTAGTGATTCCTCGCAAAGATAGCGCCGGTAACACTGTCCACGTCGGTTGAGACATGCATGAGAGACTTACTGCGCACTTCGCCGAGTACCCACTCCCAATAGCCCGTCGCCGAGAGACTTCTCGGCCTACCAGAGTTGTTGGTGATCTTAAGTCGAGCGAACTTGACGGGGTCGGTCATCGAAACATAGATACACAGCTCTGTGGTAATTCCATCTTCGCGATGATCGAAGATGCTGTAGCCAAATCCATGTCGCGCGACGTAAGTTTGATTGCCTCGCGCAGGGCTCGGAGTCGGCGACCAGAACTTGCCCGTCTCTTCATCGCGCAGATAGATCGCTTCGCTCGTGGTGTCGGAGATGGGATCATTGTTCCAAGACGTAAGCCGAAACTCATGGCTGTTCTCGAACCAAGTATAAGCACTACCGCTTTCCGATATCACCGTTCCCAGCTTCGCGTTGGCGATAACGTTCACCCAAGGCGCAGGAGTCACAACTCCCGGTGGCATGGTGATTACGTACTCACGGCCATCGCGACTGAATCCCCCAAGTCCATTATCAAAGGCTAGATCGCGGGAGGATACAAGTGGATCGGTTGAGGGCTCTATCTTCCTGCTAGGTCGCAGCCTTGGCATCATCGGCTCAGGACGATTCCTTCGATTGATTTGATCAAGCATCGGCCCTGCGTCGTCTTGCAAGACGACTCGTGCAACGGTTTGCAGGAGCGATCGATCCTCCTCCGACATCTGTTCGCCTCGACGAACAAACACTCCTCCAGGTCGATCAACTAGAGAGGCTTCAGGACTGGCTGAGACGATATTCAAGATCGACTCTTGCATCGCTTGTCTGTAAACCGAGTCATCCTCGTTCCAGATCAGCAGATCAACGCTCAGGCCCTTCATTCTCCAATAAGCGTGTGCTCGTACGGCGTCGCGGATGAGATCCAGTTGCTCGGGATCGCGAATTCGGACCAAGACAATGGGCAGATCTCCCGAAATTCCGTAGCTCCACAAGCCCGACTGACCGCGACGATTCTGTAGCAGGATGCTCGCGTTAGCGCGACGAAGCGCTGAAGCGTAGATGATTGAACCTGCGAGACGACTGTAGGCCAGCGCATCGGACTCCGTAGCGTTCAGTTGCTGAAGCATGATCAAGCCGCGTGTCCAAGCAAGATCGAAGACGCGATCCGCCAGCGTTGGATCGCTGTACTTCTCAACCATCGCTTGTACCAGCGCTCGCGATTCGGCGATGCCGGTGATCAAGTCGACTGTCACAGTTTCGTTGGGCTGCAACTGCACAACCTTACGGATGCTAACAATCGGGTCGAGCACAGCGCCTTGGCTGTTGGAGAGCGACGAACGGCTTACAAAGGCAGCAGGTGAGGAAATCGTACGGCCTCGTCCGATAAACCGCATTCGATCTGTCTCGTAGGATGTCTCACCAACTTGCCGCCCGTTGGTGGTCATCATATGAGCTAACCAGGGCGGCAGTTCTTCCACCGATCGTGGACGTCGTGTTCCAAGAATTGCTGATCGCGACTGAAGCAACTCTGTTTGGACAAACAAGTTACTAAACGCGGGATGCGATTCGTCATGCATTTGCGGCGCAATAACCACTTCCGCGTAACTGGTGATCTCTATGTTGCGGACTCGATCGGAGCGATTGGTCAACTTGGTACGACGGATCTCCAAGTCATCCTCGGAAGCCACACTCACCATCGTATGCGACTCGATCTGATGATCCATGCGGCGGTACTCGGCGCGCGCTTGGGTGAAGATTGCTTCGTATTTTGTAGCCTGATGAGCGGTCGGTTGCCATGTGGTCGACCAAAGCTCGTTGCTATCCAAGTCGCGTATGAAGCAGAAGTTGCCCCAACAATCGCGTGTGGGATCTTCCCGCCAACGTGTAACCGACAGCCCTCGCCAACGACTGTAGCCGCCTCCAGCACTGGTAATGGCCACGTGGTACTGACCATTGGATAGCAGGTGAACTTCTGGTTCCGGCGAGGAAGGATCGGTGAGCACACGCATCGTGCCCATCTGATCGATCTGCGCAGTCCGATGTGCGTTGGTTTCGTTGGCATGTGGAAATAAAGGCACGGTGTTGCGCGGTATACGCTCTTGCAAAAGAAGGTCGCAGGAACGAAGCGATAGATCCATGTTGAACCGCTTTTGCATGGGCTTGTCCAGTAGCACATAGGCAAACGACAGAAGACTCATGCCGGCGTGGTGAGCCATATACTGTCGTATCGTGATGCTACTAACGCCCGGGGGCAGTCGCGAAGTCGTGTAGTCGATTGCTTCATAAAATCCAAAGCCGCCTGAACGCCCTTCTTTAGCCAATTGTTCCAAGTTGCGGCACGCCAAGTTTGGCGAAACCATCAAGGCTAGAGCGGAAGCATACGGGGCAATCACAACATCGTCAGCTAAACCTCGCTTGAGTCCAAGGCCTGGCACTCCAAAAGCGCGATACTGATAGTTGAGCTTCAGATCAAATGCGTTGTAGCCCGATTCCGAAACGCCCCAAGGCACTCCACGTTGTCGACCGTACTCTATCTGCCGGGCAACAACAGCGTGATAGGTTTGATCTATCAATGTATGCTCATAGGTAGGCATCACCAGCAGCGGCATTAGATACTCGAACATCGACCCGCTCCAGCTCAACAGCGACGACTCGCCTTTCGTGCTAGTCAGCAATCGCCCCAGCGCAAACCAGTGCTCTTGTCCAATCTGTCCCTGCGCGATGAGAACATAGGTTGCAAGACGAGCTTCCGAAGCCATCAAGTCGTAGCAGCCTGAATCGATCTGATTCTCAGTGACGTTAAAACCAATCGCAAAAAGATCTCTCAGCTTGCTCTCCAAGAATCCAAAATCCATCGTTGCAAATTCGAGACATTGCCCGACGAGATTCTCAATATCAACAATTCGCTTCGCTGCGGCCAACGCCGATTCTGTTGCGATGGTGTCGATCTCCGCCAGCCATCGTTCAACCTCCGAGCTACTTCTGTCTTCGCCTTTGGACTTTAGCTGGTTCGCTGATCTAATTGATTCGATCAAAGGAGAAATTGTTGATGGAAGACTTGAGATTGATCGCAAGCTTGGCGATTGCTTAATTTCGGCAAGTTGCTTTTGTAAGGCCTCAAGCTGTTGAACTTCGCTCGGCGAAAGGACGCTCCACGAACTCGCAGAGAGACTCGACAACTTCATCCACGGCGATACAAGGCTAAGATCTTCAAGCTGCTGCAAACATGTCGTTGTAACCGCTTGGCTCCACCATGAAAGCTCGGTATTGTGTTTGAAGCCTTCGGTCATCTCGCCGACAGCAGATGCTACGCGCGGAAGCAGCTCTAGCGTGACTGATAAGCTTGGCGATTGATTCGAGACCTGTTCGATCAGCCCAGTCAGCCTTTGGCAAATTGAATTCGTTTCTGCGGCGAAAGTAACGTCCTTCTTCTCGCTAGACTGACTATTCAGTTCGTCGCGAAAAATGAACAATGTATCAAGCAATCCATTGAGAACTTGAGGATGAACGAGTGGAGCGTCGATGAGCTGCTCCAAGCCCACGGCCAGAACGCGTAAGTGCCCAGCTAGATTTCCACTGTCAACCGTCGAAACATAACGTGGTAACAACGGCGCAAGAGTCCTGGTGTCGTACCAATTGAGAAAATGGCCGCGATACCTTTCAAGCCTAGCCAGCGTCTGAAAGGTCTTTTGCGTTCGGGCAACAAGATGCGTTGAACTGCAGTAGCCAAAGTCGTGGGCCGCAAGATCGGACAAGAGTGCCATGCCAATATTGGTTGGGCTTGTCCGCGACGCTATTACTTGGTCGGGATTAACATGAACATTATCGGGTGGCAGCCAATTATCTTGCTCGGTCACGAAGACTTCGAAGTATCGCCAAGTTCGTCGAGCTGTTTTGCGTAGGAAAGTCTGCTCTGATGGCTTCAAGTTTTGAGCCGCGGAGGGAATTAATCGACTGGACCACGAGGCTATCGCTGGCGAAACGAACCACAACCCCAGTAGCGGTAACGAGCTAAAAAGCGTTTGAGGCTGAGCCCATGCAATTGCGATCGCGATGAACGTTGCACTTGCTGGAGCGAAGTACATGGTTCTAACGAAGCCTAACAAGTCACTGCGCGTTGAGCAATCGGCATCGCTAGAGGTTCGCCACTCCAGTAGATTACGCTGAGTCCAATGGACGCGATAGAGCGTTCGAAAGATCGCGTCCAAGCTCATGTACACGTCGTACGGCAGGAAGGCTAAAGTGAACAAGCTCTGGACCGCCGGTCGAACGATGGCCTTAAGTGCAGAGGTCAAGTGCGTCTTAACGGAAATGTCGGTTGGCTTAAAGGCAAAGTCGTATAAAGCCGCAAGGACTCGGGGCGCAGTCACGACAACGACGATGAACCACATCGCAGCCACAGCCGCTGATCGACTTGTGAAAATCCACGACAGAGTCAATACTGCGAACATCGCTAGCGGCATCAAACTGCGCCGCAGATTGTCCAGAATCTTCCACCACGAGAGCATCGTAATAGGATTACCCACACGCTTAGGTTGATCGCTGCGCACGTGCGGCATCAGCCAAGCTGCAATTTGCCAATCGCCACGTATCCATCGATGGCGACGGCTGACATCAGCCATGTAACTGGAGGGATGATCTTCGTACAGAGTCACGTCACTTAAAAGTCCCGATCTTGAGAAGCAGCTCTCCAAAAGGTCGTGACTGAGGATGGCATTCTCGGGAAAACTTCCGCAGCATTTTTCAAATGCTTCGACATCATAAATGCCTTTGCCAATGAAGCTGCCTTCGCTAAACAGGTCTTGATAAACATCTGAGACAACGCGAGTATAAGGATCGATGCTAGGGTCCGTTCCAAGTAGGCGAACAAACCATGATCTTCGCGAGCTGGACATGCTAATCGCCACGCGCGGCTGTAGGATTGCATAGCCCGCGGTAACAATGTTCCGACCGCTTTCGAACCTTGGCCGATTGATCGGATGAGCGATGGCTTCGACCATTTTGCGAGCCGAATCGCGGGGTAATTGCGTATCCGTATCTAAAGTGATGACATAACGAATGCCCTCTAGATGTGCGATGTTGCCCGATGTCTCGGCGAATCTCCCCACTTCACCGCGAAGCGTCGCGTTTAAGTCAGCTAACTTGCCTCGCTTACGCTCATATCCCATCCATGTCTGCTCGGCATCGTTCCACTTCCGACTGCGATGCAACAAAAAGAAGCTGTCACGATCCGCGTTGGAATAGGTTTGATTCAGCCGCTGGATGCCTTGACGAGCGGCCTCTACCAAGTCGGCATCGCTGGGCATTTCAGCTTGGCTTGCGTCTAGGTAGTCCGTAAGCAAAGCAAACTGTAGCGAGCTATCGCGGTTAGCCAAATAACGAATCTCCAGATTCTCAAGCAGTTTATCGATCGCTTGAGAGCTTGAGAGCATCGTTGGGATCACGACCAACGTCCTGTGTTCAGCGGGGATGCCTTCGCGAAAGTCCATTCGCGGAAGTGCGTTCGGTCGAACCAGTACTGTCGTAAGCCAATTGACAATTCCCAATCCCAATTGGACGCTACACATCAAAATTGGAATGGCGATTAAGGCCAGAAGCCAATACGAGCTGTTCATCAAACCGTCTAAGCTCAGCAGCCATCGAATACTCAGCCAAGCGAATAGAACAACCGCCGTAAGATAGATCGCCAGCGGGAATGTGCGGCGGATCTTGTCGACGACTACCGATGGCGTTAAGCGCATCTGTACAATTCTTTCGAGCGCCGGTCGGCCTCGATCGATCAAGTAGTAGCCCACGTGCCGCTTGCAACCTTGTTCTGGTCCCGGCGATTCGTTATCGGCGAGCTGAATCGCACGATGAGCGACATCGAATTCCGACAGATTCGATCGCTTGGCAATCGCTTCCACCGCATGACGGTAACGATTGCGAGTGGGAAAGTCCATGTGCTCATAGATGCCCGCCGGATCGCCTTTCAACGTTTGCTCGACAAGGCTATGGCGCGCTACAAAGAGCGGCCAGTCGTGTACGCTCAAAAATCTCAGGCTCGTGATACAGTTGCCGACGGAGATCTGCTCGGATGCCTGCAACTGTCCTTCGTCTTGCACCAGCGACTCAGTCGTGTGGCCTGACTCGCCCAATCTGTGCTCTAACCAACTGTGAACCAACGCGAAGTTTGGATTTTGTCCGTGCAAGTGTCGTGTTAAGTCGGCTAGGAACGCGCCCGAGAGTGGCGGATTGGACCGAGCCATATCGGCGAGGACAAGTATTAGATCCGACGGACATTGTTCGGCGGTCGAAATCATCCGCTCAGCCCATTCGACCGCCAGATCGCGTTCGATTCTTGCGACGGAGATACGACTTGCTACGCGTCGAAGGTTTTCGATCAACGCCAGTCTCAGCATCAATGGAATCGCCCACAATTCGCCCAATCGAAGCGGCACGACCGTTTGGTAAGCTGAGATCAGACCGTCCAAAGCTTGTGCGTCGACTCGACCATCAGTGTGCGAGATCAGCTCCAAGGCAATTCCATAGACTCGCGGATAACCGGCTGCACTGCCATTAGCAAGTCGCGGAAGCTCTTGGCTGTACGATCGCGGGAGCAATCGCCTAGTCGAATGAATCTGCTCTTCGATCAGATAAAAATTGTCCAGCAGCCACTCAGCGGCCGGCGCGATGCGAAGATTCTTGACGACAGCTCCAGCCACTAGGTCGTAGGTTGATTGAAGGACTTTCTCGTTCTCACCAAGCCGGCCCAGAAGCATATCGGCGACTCGACCTTCCGCCGAACGATCCACCGAAGCTAAGTGTCGCGCGTGTCGATCGAGTTGATCAGCGCTGAGAAGTTCATCGCGAAATGGCTGATCAAGCGTTGATCCGAATGAGGTGACTCTGGGTAGTACACAGGTTCGACCGTTGAGAGCGGAACTGTTTGACTCGTCCATCGTTGATGTCTTGTTTCGTTGGAGATTCTGCCAACTATCCAACAAAAAAGCCGACGCGGGGAGTGCACTCTAAGTGGCAACTTCACGCGTCGGCTTACTTGTTGACAAGCGTCTCGAAACGTGTCGAGCTGCTGTTCTGTATAGTCTTCCGATTGATTGTTCTTCACTCCCTAGCATAGGCTGATACACAGAAAGAACAAGCTTCAATTGATAGTCTGACCAGTTATCGTTAGTGAATGCTACATAGACACACCCTTGCGAGTCTACTAATTCGATCTGTTCGCAGATGGGTTAGCCTTGCCTTTTGGTTTCAGCATGCCAACAATCAACCTGGGGCACAATCGTAGTTTCAACGCTTTGATTAGGCCCCCAAGAATCAACTTCAACGGAAGACAGATGCTCGGCAGCTTGATCGATTCGACATGAATCGCAGAATGCGGCCAGAAAAATTGTAAGCCGAAGACCAAGAACACATGTGCGGTGTTTGCGGTCTTCGGCTTTCTTAGTTTATGTCGGTCGTTTAACGTGGCTTATCGGCTCAGCAGCAGATTTGGATCGCGATTTTGGCAATGCGGAAATTGTCAGCGATTTAGTTTTCCAACTGAGATCCGCTAAGCCTTCTACATGAAAAAGGTTTTGACATGCTGTGGACAATCTTCGTCATTCTGTTGGTATTGTGGGCATTGGGTTTAGCCACAGGTGCAACGCTTAATGGCTTCATTCACATCTTGCTTGTGATCGCAATCGTTGTGGTACTGCTGCGAGTGATCCAGGGACGTAGTATTGCTTAACCGCGTGTCAGAAGTTGACGTGAAACAACCGCATCGGGCCATTAGTGCTATCAGCATTTTCAATAGCCATGCAAAACAGGATGCCACATAGCCTGGTAGCGGGTTGTAACTAGCTTGTCTAGGGACATCTAGCAACCATGAGAACACTCAAGCAACAACAATAACATCTGAAGTAATTGAGGCGAGTCCAAGAGCGAATGACGACATAAGTCAAACGGTTGTGAACGCCTCAAACATGCAACACTGTCCGCAACGCGGACGCTGTGCAGACAAGTTTTTGAAACAAGGAACTCGAATTATGGACTACACAAATGTTTAGGAAACTCTCAATCCTCGCGGCGCTTAGCCTAGCCATCGTGGCCACTGGCAGTATCGCTCAAGCTCAGTACAGCACAGTTCAGTATCAAGTCGGCGGCTATGGTACTGCAGTTCGCGTCACGAACTACGGGAACAACGGCGCGTACTATGGCTACCAAAACGTCTATGGCAATCCATATTACGGAAATCCGTACTATGGCAATAACTAAAACAACTCGTACAGCACCAACTACAACGGATACGGCGGGTACAACGGAGGCTACTACAACAGCAGCGTAGGCTACTACGGCTATCCCAGCGTAAACTATGCCTATGTCGCACCGCGCATTTACCGCGGCCCCATGCCCGGCTTCGCCCTCCGCCGCGGCCGCTGGTAAGCCAACACGATTGCGGCTTAGATTCTCTTCCCAACGTCATGCAATTGCTTAACCCGGCCCAATCTCATCGGGCGCATGGGCGCATCGGGCCGGGAAGATCGCGGGAAATCGTCAATCAGCTTTTGAATTTCAGTTACCTGGGAGGATAACTTGATTGAACTCACCCGCGCGCTTTCTACTTGGCACCCAGGTCGAAACCCCGCTCAATCGCTGAGGCCGTTGGCGGTGAACTTTGAAACACCGATGGTTTGCACCTGCTGCATGGCTGGATTGCCGTTGGCTGCGACGGGTTTCTGGAGAAAATCCGGTAGCGCGATGTTGTTGAAAAAGCCTAAGTAGGGGCCTTTGCCGGCTTCATCAATTTGACGCTGAGCGTCCTCTTTGGAATTGCCTGAAATCATGCCCGGTATGTTATAGCCCACGCCAGCGTCCCAAATGCTGACCCCGTTGTAGAAGATTCTTAGCCCACTGGCATAGCGATTCACAGCGAAGCTTCCGAAGAATGAATAGCTTGTTACCTCTCGAGTCGGTCCGTTGATGGTTGGCTTGAGGACCACGCGCGAACCAGGAAGATAGCGGAAGCCTTTTGCGGATACCAACTTCTTGAGCGATTGCTCTACGTTGCCTTGGTACTGTTGAGGAACTCCCGAGAGATCGATGTCTACTCCAGCGCCCTTCTTTAACACAAATAGATCAGACTGACTCTTCGCCATTTTCAACGTCTCCAGCGCCTTGGGATGCGGCACCTTGACCTCCATCATCTTCCCGCCTTTGTCCTCGTTAGCGATCATGATGTTCTTGCCATTAGCCCAAGTGCTGTATCCTTGATACTGCCAGAGTTTGATGCCGGTACTGATCTCAATCAGTTTGTCGCCATTGACCATGACAAAATCTTCGTCAGGGAAAAGGAGCTTGCCTGAGGTCTGCATACCAGGAATGTTTCCATCAAACAACGTCTCGCCTGTCGTGACATCCCAAACCATCAGCTTACCCATATTGGCCGCTGCAAAGCGTTTGCAAGAAGGACTGAAGCAGCTATCGATCCAATAGTTCATGCCCTTGGCGGGCTTAACTGATGGCGCTTCGTTTTCATCGTCCAGATTCACAAAGCCGACTAAATCGCCTCCGGCAAAGCCAAAGTGCTTGCGATCGGTCGTCAGCGCTGGCTTGGCTGCTCCGTGATAACTGAAGCGGCGAACGGGTGACCGAGTAGCAAAATCCCAGATAACAACTTTTCCATTTTGGCTTAACGTAAGTAGTCGACCATTGTTAATGAAGGCAGCAAATCGAACCACCTTCTCCTTAGCCTCCACTGTCATCGCATCGTAGGGCGTCCAGATATCGATTGGAACGACCGTCTTGCCATTGAGCTTAACGGTTCCGATCTGTCCTTCAAATTTGTCCGTGTCGTTGCGAACCAATACTTGCTGGCCGTCATCGTGGATCGCCATGGCGATCCACCTTCCGGGACCGATGGCATTAGATAACACTTTTCCAGATTCAAGATCCACCATAACCATTCGCGTTCTTGCTGGTTCACCGGGAGGCGCGATGTGATAGGTGATGACGGCTCGCTTTGCTACTGAGCTAAACGTGGACTCAACTAGGCTTTCGAAGAAGTGACCTTTGCTCGGCAAAATGATCGACTTGACCTTAAAGTCATTCGGCTGCTCGGCAATCCTTGGGTTCCAATCGGCAATATCCAGCGGAGTTTCAACGCAGTCATCCCAAACAACTTTCCACTCCTTGATCCCTTCCGATAGATCGCCCGAGGACTTGCCTTTTGAATCAGCACTTTCCGAATTAGCTCCCGGTGTTCCCATTGCGGGGTCGGAGTCGTCGACCTCTTTGAAGGGATTGCTAGGATCGCCACCTTTCAAGCTTGACATACGGCCTTCGATATAGCCTTGATCGACTGGGCTTAGCTTGTCGACAGGAACGGCGACCATCTTCCCATCACGACGCTCCAAATTCGCCTTGCCATCGGTGACAGACACCAACTTGGCATCGATTTCAAACTTGCCGCTAGCGTCTTTCCACTTACGATATTCTTCACCTAAGGTTGAGGAAGCTAAAGCAGACGATTCTACGGAAGCACAGAGTGCTAAAAACGAAAGCAAGAGTGAAAGCAAGTTTCGACGTAACATGATATCTATTGAAATCGTAGCGTAATTCGAAGGGAGTTTTTTGGCTGAAGATGCCCGAGGCATGAAGCCTTGAACAGGATCTAGATTTTCAAAGCCGTTAAGGCCCACTCAATCGCTCAACATTCAAACGAAATTGATGAACATTGGTCGTTTGCAATTCCACCGAAAGTTCGATGGGTGAGCGAGCCATGGAAAGTCGCTCTAATTTACCTGTGGATTTGTCGAGCGAAATACTTCCAAGCAGAGTTTGTAGAGGCGACGATTGCGGCGAGTCGCCTGAATTCTTATTCCAATCAGAGATCACAAACTCCACCTCCAGCTCATTAGCATTAGGCTCAGCCAGTTTAGGTTTCTTCTTCTGAAACTCGGCTGAACGCCGGGCGAAGATCGTTTCCCGCACGCTCTGACCGACGCGAGAGCCTGAATCGGCGGCAACAAGCTGGAGTTCGCGTTGGTAGCGCCACAACTCATCGCGATCAAGCTGGCCAAGCGTTGGAAAGATCCATTCGATAATCGGCCCAATCTGCCCTGGGAGATTCGACTGATGACTACTGCCCAGCACTCCACCCTGAGCACTTACCTTGACGCGCCCCGAAGGCTCACAGGCTTGAAGCTCGCGAAGTTCAAAGTCGAATGGACCGAGAGTTCTTGAATACCCAAAGTGATCGCCAAAGAACGGAAAAGCCATCGGTGGAGCGATAAAGATACCTGGAAAAAACGCTCGGTCTCGCGAGGAAAAATGAAACGGGCCATTTTCAATACCAGTTTGACTTCCGATGGCTTGATGAATGCGTCCACCATTAGTGCTCGCCCGCGAAATTTCAGATGCCGCCCAAGGCTCAGGATCCTGGTCGTTTCGTGGTCGAAGCATGTGTTCGATGCGAACCTCGTAATTGAACTCGCCAGCTTCTGCCGAAACCTCAACGGTTTCAAGATAGATAGTCGCGGTGACCTGCATGACATTGGATGTGGAATACAGATCCAGATTGCAACGATAGCGCAGCGTTTCATCCAGCTTGAAACGATAACGCCAATCGCTATTGCCTATTCGTTGCTCTTGTCCAACCAAATCTGAAGGTCGAGGCACCACTTCTTCTGCGCGATTATCAGGAGCCTTTTGTGGGCTCACAATTGCGGAATCATTTACCGAAGTGTTATTCGATTCATCTAGTTTCTTGGTCGATTCCGTTTCGATAGTACCCGGCAACGAGGGACTACTCGGCTGGTCCTGCGAGCCGGATTGAGCAAGTTGATTTTCACCTTGATCTCCAGACTTAAAGAACGCTCCGACCGCTGCACCCGTTGCCACAAGGACTAAGCAAGATACGGCAAGTAGCGCTACGACGAGCACTCGAGTATTTTGCTGAGCGGTCTTGTGCAGTTGTGGTCGCCGCGAAAACGGCTCAAGCAGCTTGGGTAGCTCCGATTCAAAGGACTGCTGAGCAAAGGCCAAGCCGACTGTGAATATATCCAAAAGCTCTTTAGCAGTTGGGATTCGTCGATTCATGTCTTTCTGCATCATCTGGCTCACAATACCGCTGAACCAGAATGGAATGGAAGGATTGTACTGCTGAATCGAACGCGGATCTTCTTCGCACAACCGGCGAATGACTCCGTAAGGTGTTTCGGCGCGAAAGGGAGGATGACCGGTGCAAAGTGCGTAGAGCATGGCGCCAAAGCTAAAGATATCCGACCGCGCGTCAACTGGTTCGCCTTTAGCCTGCTCGGGCGACATGTACAGCGGCGTGCCCATGATCAAGCCCGATCGAGTCAAGCTGGCGTCATCACCGGCTCGAGCCAATCCAAAGTCAGAGATCGTTAGCCGTTGTGATCCGTGCTCCATCAGCACGTTCGCTGGCTTGATGTCTCGATGCACCAAGCCTTGTTGGTGAGCAGCATCGAGTCCGGCAGCAACTTGCCTAGCGATGCGCAGAATTTCAATCAGATCGAAGGGACCGTTTTGCTTCAGTCGTCTTTCAAGCGACTCGCCTCGCACAAGCGGCATGACGAAATAGGGTACGCCTTGCCATTGATCAATCGCATGAATCGCCAAAACGTTTTCGTGAACCACCGAGGCCGCGGCCTGCGCCTCGCGCGCGAATCGCTTTCGAGCCGCTCCGCTGGTCGTGAGGTGGTTTCCGAGCACCTTGATCGCAACGCTTCGATGCAGCGAAGGATCGAAGCCTTTTAGAACCACTCCCATTCCACCGATGCCAATGATCCCCGAGATCTCATAACTTCCCAATCGACCGATATACGAAGGATCGTCGGTTGGAGCGAGCCACTGACGAATGAACTGAATTGCGACAGTTTGATCACTAGGATTCTGTTGCCCGAAAATCTCGGACCCAGGATTCGTTAAGCGAGTTGACTTCTCGCTAGAGCCTTGATTCCGTTCAGTGGCAAGTTGCGGATTTTGAGCGGGGAGTGGAGAAGTCCGGCTGTCGAGCGAAGCTAGGTTCGGGCTGGGATTAACGCGTTCGATTCGCTCCGCAGAGGCATCTTCATGTTCACGACTGTTCGGCGAGAAAGGGCCCGAGCCGTCTGAGGTTGGCCGCAATCCCTCGCCGACATCTTGCCAAAAGTCTGGCTCCGCAGTGAGCGATTCCAGTTGTTTTCGGCAATCTTGACATTGGCTAAGGTGCAACACAACCTCAGACTCTTCGGAGACACTCATCTGGTGATCGAGCAACCGTTGCAGGCTTTCAACGCTACAGCATCGAGTCTTCACACCAATTGGCTCCCCAATAACTCTCTTTTTCAGGTCTCGTCCGCACCAACAATGCGAGAGCCATTTTACTCAAATCCTACACGGTTGTTTAAGCTGTCTATTGGTCCCGTGCCTTCAACGCCGGCAGAGGAAATGGCGGACCTTGGGCCTAAGGACAAAAGTGCAGCCCGAAGAGTTAACGAGGGACTATCTCTTGCGAGGTTTTCGGGCAAACTCCGAGAAGTCCCTCGCTAACGCAGCGGGTTGCGATTAGATCACAAAGGTAATACACAGCCGCTTAGAACATTTGACTCGATTCGTCAAATTCTTCGACTTTTTTCTTGAGACGCCGAACAATCCGGCTTCGGGCGGCATAGATCGACCCGACTTCTTTACCCAGCTTAGCAGCCGCCTGTTCGCAGCTCATTCCGTCAATCATCGTGAACCAGAAGGCTTGCCAGGTCTCCTCCGAAAACTCTTGCCTAATCTTGCCTGCTGCCCAATTGAATACGGCCCTTTTGTACTCGCTTTCGATCACCGCCGATTCGTCCGCGGGATTAGGGACAGCCTGTAATCGTTTAATCTGATCAGTATCGCCCGTTCCGCAGTCGCTTGGCCGCCGCTGGATCGAGTTGATAATTGCATTTCGAGTGACACTAAAGAGCCACGTTCGAAATTTGGCGCGTTGGTCATCGTGAGGTCGCTGCTTCATCGCCCGCGAGATCGAAATCATGACCTGTTGAACCAAGTCTTGCGCGTCTGCGTCCTGCAAGCCGTGCGCGCGAGCCGCATGATAGACGACGGGGCGATAGACCGTTTCGAACTCGGTCCAAGCGTCTTGGTCCGCGGAATCGGCGAGTCTGGTAATTAGGCTATATCGCGTGTCGGGAATCATAGGTTGCAGCCAAAGCTATCCAGGTGCAATAGTAGCGTCCCACTTAAGGTCAGGCCGAGTGAGTCTTGATGGTGAGTCTTGATGGCGCGGCAAATCGTATCAAGCCGTGTCAAGCGAGTCGTTGGACTGAGCTATAAGACTAATCTATGATAGTCTCAAAATCGATCTCAACTCGCTAGAAACGTTGTATTCAGCCACCCGCAATCTGTCCAACGCTGCCCGCAAAACTAATTGGCAAAACAACACCATGTCGACGAAACAATCAGCCTTAATCCTTTTGTTTTGTGCGATTGGAACTATCCTGTCTTGGCTTGGGCCGCAGTTCCTTGGCGCTTATCACGATGCGTGGGGCATGTCCATAACAGCGGAGTTCAAGGCACGCGATCTAATTGATGAGCAGAAGCT
>CAYWNG010000057.1:0-18150 GCA_964458685.1 uncultured Pirellulaceae bacterium | reverse complement strand
ATTAAAAACGTCCCAGCCGGATTCGACGTCTGATTTCTTTCACTCACATCCCACAGTTTTGGCATAGATCATCTACTTCGGTGGGTCGAGCTCACCAAGTTTCTTAGTGCTGCTCTCATCCTTAGCTGTAGACTTGGCAACTCTGGACTTGGGGAAGATGTAGAGATACGAAAGGGAACAGGTGTCCAGTCCGCAGTAACCGCTGAAGTCTAGTCCTACTTTGTCTCCGCTCCAAAGCCACATTTCGTGATTGACTCGAGTTCCGTTGAATTGCTTTTCAAGCCTTTCAAAGAACCGTGTGCTTGCCTTCACATCCTTCTGAACCTTGAACGCAATAGCGATTTCAACGAGTTGGTTATCCTTGAAACCATAGTAAACATAGCGCAAAGCCGATCCATCCAATTGGGTCGGCGATTCAGCGTGGCGATGCCAAGTTACACCCTCACTATCGTACGATCGTCTTTCGAAAACGCGATTCTGCTCAGCTAGCTCTGTGAAGCTCTTGTCCAAGGGTTCGCCAAGTTTGACTTTGCCAAACTGGCCCGTCTTGTCGATTTCCGAAAGGGATACCTCAACGTCGGAGTTGCTTTGCACACAGTTCAAGCAACCCACGCAGAGGAATGCGAAGACGAGCGCTCGCAGCATGAACATTGATTTGATCCTATGGGCATGAGGCGTTTGACATGCGGCAAGTCATAACGATAGACAAGCCGAAACCTTGGTCCAAGTATTCAAGACTTCTTAATCATCCCAAGCCAAACAGCTCCGATGATTGCATGACTTCACATGAAGTTTACTGTGGGGACGACCAGTATGCCAGCTTCTTGTCCAAGCCTGTTACAAACGGACCTCGAAAGCGCTTTGCGTGGAGAGGTTGACGTTGCAAGGGTGGCGGTATCAATCGTTCAAAAGATCGCCTCGACGTTCCGTAGTGCGCTGAAGCCGTTGTTGGTCGCGCCAAGCCGCGATCTGCGCGTGATTGCCACTTAGCAGCACGTCGGGTACCGAGTGTCCGCGGAACTCGCGCGGTCGCGTGTATTGGGGAAACTCTAAAAGCGGTTGATCGGTGAAAGAGTCCTGCTGGTAACTCTCCTGATCGCCCAATACTCCGGGGATCAATCGAATACTCGCTTCAATAACCGCCATTGCAGCAACCTCGCCGCCGTTGAGGATAAAGTCACCTAAGCTGATCTCGCGCGGTTTCAAAATGTCGATCACGCGTTGGTCAAATCCCTCGTAGCGACCGCACAACAGGAGGATACGCTTAGCTTGCGAAAACTCTTGCGCGATCGACTGCTTCAGCGTTTGACCAGACGGGGACAGCATGACTAACTGGCCAGGCTGGCTGTCCATGGCCTGTACTGCTTCGACACAATCCACCACTGGCTGGACTTGAATCAACATCCCTGGCCCGCCGCCAAAAGGACGGTCGTCGACCTTACTGTGCTTGTCTGTTGTCCACTGCCGTATATCGTGAGTATGGATCTGGACGAGTCCAGCGTCGATCGCTTTTGATAGCAAGCTCTCGCTCACAAAGCTGTTGAAGATCTGCGGGAATAAGGTCAGGATGTCAAAGCGGATCATCGTGGACTCAGTAAGAGCTATTGGAGGTTCTTGAGCTTGGAGGGGCAGGGGATGGGTGGTTTTGGCAGTTTGGGTAAAGCCGCTGTCGCTTTGCCTCGTCAAAATTGGCTTAAGCGACAAGCTTTGCGTAACCGATAAAGTTTAACAAGTGTACTTTCGCTGGCTGAAAATGCGCTTATGGTTGCACGGAAGTTTCGTGGGGCGAGCCTTTCGAACTCGCCAACTCAGCCCACCAATTTCAGCCAAACAGCGGAAGCCTTCCAAAGATACTCATTCGAAAACGAAAACCCAGTCTAAAAAGCGAGCCATTCGTCGTGTCATCGGGGCCTCAATCATACTCGGGAAGCAGCGTCATGCGCGAGCCAACCTTTATCGAAGCGATCTTCGAGTGGGTGAGCACGTGGGGTGAACTGACCATCGATGCCATGACTACGCTCGGCGATATGGCGATCTTCGCATGGCAAACGATGGTCTGGATGTTTACTGCAAAGCCATGCAAGGGCACGATCATGCCCAACTTCTACTACGTTGGCGTACTGAGCCTACCAGTGGTTGCGCTGACCGGAACTTTTATCGGAATGGTCTTGGCCGTTCAAAGCGTGGAACAGTTTCGCGAAATTGGACTCGAAAGTCGCCTCGGTGGCGTAATCAACATGAGTCTTGTCCGCGAGTTGGGGCCGGTGCTTGCTGCGACAATGCTCTCCGGTCGTGTTGGATCTGCTATGGCCGCCGTGTTGGGAACGATGCGAGTCACCGAGCAGATCGATGCGCTGGTGAGTATGGGTGCCAATCCAGTTCACTACCTAGTGGTTCCACGTTTCCTGGCGTGCCTGCTGCTGATTCCCGCGCTGACAATTATGGCTGACTTCATGGGGATCGTAGGTGGTTATTTTTTCAGCACAGTAGTCCTGGATATTGACCATTATCAGTACCTGAACAACAGTCGCAGCTTTGTTCGTGGATGGGATTTCTTCCTGGGAATCTTCAAGTCGTTCTTCTTTGGTGCAATCATCGCTATCGTAAGTTGCTATCGTGGATTCCATTGTCAGCCTGGGGCCGAGGGCGTGGGGCGCGCGGCGACGGCGGCGTTCGTGATTAGTTTTGTGTTGATTTTGGCTGTCGACCTGATGCTGAACATTTTTCTCGACGCATTTTATGCTGCCGTCTGGGGAAGCACGCTTAAGTTGATCTAAGCTCACAACTGTTTTTGGGATTTCATCGTGTCTAACGTGCTAACTAGCTTGAAACCGCGAAACACCAATCAAGGTGGTGATGGTCGCGCGCTGGTTGAGCTGCGAAACATGACGCTTCGATTCGCCAAACAAACGGTGCTTAACGAAATATCGCTTTCGATTCCTCGAGGCCAGTCGCTGGCTATCATCGGCGAGAGTGGTTGCGGCAAGACCATGCTGCTGAAGATTGTGGCTGGCTTAATTCGGCCAACAACCGGCCAAATCTGTTTTGATGGTACAGACATCAACTCATTGAACGATGTTGAGCTAACCAAACTGCGTCGTAAGTTTGGCTTTGTCTTTCAGAATGCTGCTCTATTTGACAGCATGACCATTGGACAAAACGTGGCCTTTCCTTTGGTCCAACACAGCTTGGCCAGTGGACGTGAAATTGATCAATTGGTCTACGATGGTTTAGCCGAAGTCGGTTTGCCAGAGACTGTCATCCCCAAACGTCCTTCGCAGCTCTCCGGTGGTATGCGGAAGCGCGTTGGAATCGCGAGAGCTTTAGTGCTCCAACCCGAACTGATGTTGTACGATGAGCCAACGACCGGGCTCGACCCGATCATGAGCGATGTGATCAACGAATTGATGCTCAGCACCGGAAAGAACAAAGGTGTTACCAGCATTATCGTGACTCACGATATGAAGTCGGCTAAAAAGATTGCTGATCGTATCGTGATGCTTTATCCTTTCTCCAGATTGAAACCCGGTGAGAGTCAGATACTATTTGATGGGACTCCCGATGAGTTGGACAAGTCGAAAGACAAACGAGTTCATCAGTTCGTCGAAGGCGAAGCAGGCGAGCGATTGATGGAGATGCGTCGCGAGTCGGCGGATATGATGAATGGCGGATTCAGTGAGACTCCGATGCACGCGGACACAGTCGCTGCAAAGGATCATGAAAAACGCAAACGTACTGGACAGAGCCCAGAATGAACGATCAAGGCTACAAATTCGGCGTCGGTGTGTTAGTGGTTGCCTCGATGGTAATCGCTGTCATTCTGATTTTGTTTTTTGGAGCGGCTCCGAACTTCTTCGCGAATCGCTATGACGTAACTGTTCGATTCGATAGTGCTCCAGGAGTCGGCACCGACACGCCTGTTCGCAAGAATGGTGTCGCCATTGGTCGCGTTAAAAGCATCAAGCTGCTCGACAAAGGTGTCGACCTGACTTTGGAACTCGACGGTCAATACACCATACGCGCTGGCGAACAGCCACGAATCGCCAAGGGCTCATTCATCACTGGCGATGCCGTGGTCGAGCTGATTCAACCTAACGAAGGACAACTACTAGCGAGATTCGACGGCACCGGTGGATCGCCTGAAGACGGAGTATTGGATCAAGCAGAACTTAACGTTGCCGATCAACCACTGAAAGCAGGTGACTTTTACCGTGGTGGTATTGTCGTTCCCGATCCGATGGATGCTCTGATGAACATGCAGCAGTCCGTCGCTCAAACATTGGGCTCGATCGAGACAGCCGGAAATCAAGTGACCGCTTTGGCAGGCGATGTTCGTAGAATGATCGGCAGTGGTGACGGCGAACTGAGCCGTATTTCACGCAAAGCCGAGCAGACGATTGACACTTTGAATACCACTCTAGCTTCGGTGAATCGCGTCATCAACGATCCGCGTATTGGAAGTACACTTGAAACCATTAATCAACGACTGCCACAAATCATCAACGAAGCCGAAGGTGTGATGCAACAAACGGCAAGCACATTGAAGGCCTTTGAAGGCGTTGGTCGCGAAGCAACCAAAACGATGCAGAACGTTGAGTCATTCACGAAACCGTTTGCCGACCAAGGCGATGACTTCATGAACGAAGCCAAGCGATCTCTTGAGAATCTCAACGGACTCGTCGGCGACCTGCGACAGTTGAGCGGCCGAGCTAATACCTTGATGACTCGAGTCAACAATGGCCAAGGCACATTGTCAAGACTGATCGACGACGATCAATTGTACTACTCCATGGTCAATACGCTCAACAATATCGAAGTCGTAACTCGCCGACTACAACCTGTGATCGAAGACGCGCGGGTCTTCTCCGACAAGGTCGCTCGCGAACCCTCTAGTTTGATCAACATTCGCGGCGCGATCACTGGACAACGCGGCGGCCTTAAGTAGCCATTCGCTGACGAGCTCCCACGCTTTCATTAATCTCTGTGCGCTCACTTCTATGATCGCCTAAATCCAATCCTTGTTCCATCCGTATGTTCGTCGGATTGTTTGAAGTTTCTTTGTAGCCGGGTGCATTTTCAGGGTTCTTGATCTGCATTGTCTTCCCCAGCCATCTTAAGGGCCACCTTCATCAGTAACCCGATGGCGTACCCAGCGCAAAATGGGAATGCGGCAATCACTCCATTAATGACCATCGCAATCGGCCATATATTTCCGACCTCCCGAGAAATTGCCAGATAGGCAAACAACACCAGAGGGAAGGACGCGAGACCCGCAGCAACAGCCAACAATCTCGGCTTCAAATCGGTCAGTCCGACTAACAGCCCTGCTAGGCAGTGCAATCCTATTGGAGCAATCGCTTTGTCGGGATCAAAGCCGCTAAAGATAACGGCAAGCGTTGAAATTGTGCCAATCAGAAAGCTCAATAGCGGTCCCATGGTCCTACCATTTCAGAGTGGTCTTTACAGCGATCATGTACTAATGCTGCGGGATTTTTCTGCTTTCTCAACATACCGCATCATTTCGCCAAGCGTTTCAAAATAGCGATGTTTAGAAATTGCGCGACGAAGTGCGGGAGACATCGCCCCGCCGCCAACGATGAATTCGATTTGTCCTCGAGTCAAACTATGCAGCTCATCATACCACATCACTGTAGCCGCAAAGTCATGAACATGCGTATGGCTAATCCATATCCACTTGGCTCCAAGATCGTTGACAGCCTGAGCCAGAAGTGATGGTGATAGGTTGCATCCAAAGTCGATTGCCTTAATCGATCATAGTCGCAAGCATAACTCGACCATACACCCGCCAGAGAGAAAGGCTTATTTCAGAACGCGATGCGTTAGAGCGTTAGCGAGGGACGGCTTGGAGTGCCCCGGGAGACGTAGCAAAAGTCAGTCCCTCGCTAACGCAGAGGTTTGCGAAATAACCCGACCGAGCAACTTCAAAAGGCGATAGCCGCAGTCAGAATCGAGCTGACTGCGGATAGTCTTTGCCAAGCCTCATTCCACTAGGGACGTTTATCGCTTGGTGAGGGGCTTTCACGACCAGGCAACGAAACGAGACGTTCTTTGCCTTCAGTTAGCTTGCTAAATTGCCATCCAGCAAGTCCTGCTGATTCGGCTACCTCTGGTCGAACAAACGTAAAGTCGCCTGCCTTAGCGTTTACAAAAACTTCGTTCAACGTGTCAGCATTGTTGTTGGATGCAAGTGCCTGAGGACGCTTGTCTGAAACGACCAATGAATTCGCTGATTCGATCACGTTCGAAGTCAATCGGTTGCCCGCTGATTCGTTGGTCCATTGGAATTGAACGCCAACCCAGCAGTCGTGAATAACATTCGCAAGCAGCTTGTTGTTGCTACCACCGCGAACGACGATCGCTCGAGGTACGTCGTGAATCCAATTGGCACTGACTTCGGTGTTACTAATCTGATCGTCTAAGTAAACTCCAAAGACGTTCTTGTGATCAAAACCTCCAACGTGGTGAATGTGGTTGAGAGTAATCAAATTGTCTGCGTACGAACTTTCGTGAGACAAGTAGATTGCCCCCGAATCGCTCGTCTGTGTGCAAACGTCGTGGATGTGGTTTTGCTGTACTGTATGGCTGTCTCCGCACAGGCTGATTGCCCAGTCCGGCTGCGAATGGATCAGGTTCTCAGAAACTGTCACACCAACTCCGTGAACCGAAATCGCGGCATGCCGAGAGAGATGCTTAGTTGCGTTTGAAGAGAGTGTATTACCGAAGCAAAGATGGTCTGCTGGCAGTTTAGATTGGCGATTTCCGCCTTCAATGCGAATTCCAGACGAACCCGTTGCTTGGATCTCGCAGTTGGCGATCGTATGTCGCTCGCCGTGGAAAACATTGACGCCCACATTTCCGATGCAGCGGACGACACAGTCTTGCAGCTCACATTCGTAGCCACCGGCAATCTCAACAGCTTGAACTCGCGCCCCCTCAAGAGTAAAACCCTCGAAGCGTATGTGTTCAACGTCGTACAGGGAAACAAGTGTCTCTAGGTTCGAGACTCGAAGCGAACTTTCCTCAGTTCCATCAGGCCACCACAAAAGTCGCTCGTTCTTGCAGTCTAGATACCACTCCCCAGGTTGATCCAAGGCGGACAAGACATTCTCTACTCGATAACGCGACCCTTCGCGCCACTGATGCGACTGAGCCGAGTCCAACGATAGGAATTCGTCTTGATAGTCATTGTGCGGGAAGCCGTGAAGCCAAACATTATCGCCCAGCTTCTTTTGACCGAGCAAATAGATGGGATTATCTTCGCGGTTCAAACTCCAGCCTTCGCTGGGAAGTGCAGCTCGTTGAAACACTTTGCCGCTTGCAAACAGTTCGAATTCACATGGCTCGAGTCCGTGTTTCTCGCCTCGCGCGGGAATTGACCAAGCGTCATGTGATGCGGGGAGAGAATAGGCCAAGACGAATTTAGCGGCTTGCGGTGAGAGATCGGAGTAGCCGCTAAAGCTAGAGGCGAGCCCAAGTCGTTCGGGCCTCACTGCGCCGCTCAGCGTGACACGCTCGCCGGTCGCAGGGCGATAGACGACTCCAGCATTGGTTGCGCCCGAATCGGCCTCGGTAAGCTCAAGCGTGCGGTCCAGCAAGTACTCGCCTTCATGGACTACGACTTGAACGGGCAACTGAGGAGAGCTGTCTCGATTGGCTCGCACCAATTCAGCAGCTCGTTGAAGTGTCTGTACTGGTTGCTGCGGCGATCCATCGGCAGCATCGTTGCCGTCAATAGCCACGTGAATTTCTGTAGGCGTAGATTGCGTGTCTTCAGAAGCGGAAAGCTGTCCATGCGCGAAAAATCCGTGCGCAGCTAGGCCCAGGCCTAGCGTTAAGGCGAATGTTCTCATGTTGTGCATCTCGTGGTAAATCGTGGTGTTTTTGCAACATCTGTTGCTTTAGGGCATCAATGTTGCGGTGGGTTTTCGACTTGCGATCGAAATCCCACATCTGAACTCTAGTACGAAAAACTACTGGAGATCGCCGCTTTTCCGAAATTCCTGGCCGCAAGCTCTATCGGAACTCGCTACAAAGCGAACTCGACGAGCCTACCTGATTGGCCTTTTGCTAGAATCTGGTTTCAGAAAATTGACAGATGAAGTTTCGTCAGAACGGTCGAAGATTCAGATAGGCTGCATGCGTTTTTGGCACCGCTCCTGCATCTGTGTAAACTCATCAGTCGGATTCTCACGTCAAAGCAACGCACCGAGGTTTACCATGATCAGCTTCAACGGCTTTAAGAAATTTCTTGCTGTAACGATGGCCTTCGTAGCAGTTGCCGCGAGCCTTGCTCCTCAAGCGGATCACTCCAACGCTCAAACTCAATTGGCATCGCGATATCCCTTGCGAGGGCGCACACCTGACTTCTTCGCTCGTTCGACCAACAATCCATCCGCTCGCTATTCGGGAACGATCAAGCCCAGCAATGCTAAGACGCCAGGCGGCACTCCTGCCAAGGCACCAGCTCTAAAGAAATAGGGAACAACATCAACTCCGAAAGCAGCCAGAGTTTTGCTGCTACGAGTTGATCGATTGAGTTGGCTGCAACTTTGAGGAAGTTTGTGCGACAGGTAGTTCGATCCGGAAGGTGGTTCCCTCGCCTTCGACAGAGGTGAACGAGATTGCGCCATTGTGAAGATCAACAACAATGGCGTAACTGATTGCTAAGCCCTGCCCCGTTCCTTTCCCAACGCCCTTGGTTGTGAAAAATGGATCAAAGACTCGACCCTGAATCGCTTCTGGAATTCCAGCCCCTGAGTCCTGAATCTCAATAAACACATTATCATTCGCTATCCCAGTACGAACTCTCAACGTGCCCTTCTTATCGGGATTCTTTGACTTGATGTCCTGCATCGCGTGAGCCGCATTCACGATGATATTCAGAAAGACTTGATTCAACTCACCGGGCAGGCAGCGCACTGCTGGAAGGTCAGGGCTGAACTCTGTTTCCAAATCCGCGCAGTACTTCCACTCACTTCGCGTAATGACCAGCGTGCTTTCAACAATCGAGTTGATGTCAATCTCTTGAAAGTTATCCGTTCCTGGATGTGAGAATCCCTTCATTGCTTTGACGATGCGAGACACACTGGTCGTACCATCCAGCGTTTGGTCGATCGCTTGGGGAATTTCGTCCAAAAGGAATCCGAGATCGACTTGATCGCAGGCTTGCTGAACGACTTCAGCCTTCGAGCCATATTCTTCGCTGCCCTTACAGACCTCCAAAAGGTTGGCATACAAACCCAGGACTCGATTGATTGACTCGAAGGAGTCTTTCAAGAACTTGGTGTTGTTGCTCACGAATTGAATCGGCGTATTGAGTTCGTGGGCGATCCCAGCGGCCAGCGTACCGAGCGACTCGAGCTTTTGAGCCTGCTGGAGCTTTGTCTCCAGCTTTTTCAGCTCAGTCAAATCGCTCACGTAAAGTACCCAAACATCGGTGCCTTCAAAGTTGTTTCTCAACACGCTAACGCTGCATGGATATTCGCTGCCGTCTTTGCGTCGAATGGTGCTGTTGAGTCGGACTACCTGATCTTCGTCGTTGCCAACCAAGTTGAGCGCCTGATCAAACTCAGGGAGGAAGGCGGGGGGAAACAAACAGAAGACTTGCATATTCAGCAGTTCCGAACGCGGATACTCGGTGTTCTTTACCGCCCTATCGTTAACCTCAATCAGTTGATGAGTCTCGCTGTCTGCGATCAAGACTTCGTCGGGCGACTCGCGCAGCAGTTTGGCCAGCGCTAATGCACGAAGCTCGGCACGCTTTAGGTGAGTGATGTCAACATGTACGATAGCAACGCCAAGCTGTCGCTCTAAGGGGACTGGAGTTACGCTGAGTCGATAGTGACGTTGGTCGGTGCCAACCTTGAAGGAGTACTCACAGCAAAACGAATCAGACTCGCCGACCAGAGTCGCGTTGATGCTTGCGGCAACTGCGGCGACAAATTCAGGTGGCCCCCAATTGGTGATGCCACATTTTTCGACATAGACCGAACCAACTGTGCAACTGTTCGAAACGCCATTCTCTTCTGCAAAGAGAGTCCACTTCTTGTTGAAGAAGACGATCTTGCCATGCATGTCCAAAATGCAAATGCTGGCGTCGATCGAATTGAGGACTTCCTCTCGAAATCGCTTTAGCGACATCAGTTCGTTGGTGCGAATCGCAATGCTGGATTCAAGGTGATCGTGTTCGTATTGAAGCTGAGTCTGCAGGATGGAATCGCGATGCCAACGCTTGAGATTCTCGCGAATCGCAATGCAAAGACCACCTATTTCAATAACCATCCAGAAACCGCGTTCGATGGTGACTATATCGCCTGGAAGTGGATCAGCAGATGTGCCATTCATCCAATTCAGTTCGCCCAAGACAAAATTGAGAACGGTGATTGCGACCGCGGGTATCAGTACTCGAACGTCGCGATAGAAAGCGAGAATGGCCAGTGAGGCAAAGACAGGTGCAAATGTACTGACTCGATCTGCCAGTAACTGAACGAACGCGACAGCCAAGAATGCTTGAGTAGCTGCTATCACCATTCTGGTTGATAAGCTGCCGAGCAAACTACTGCGAAGAGTTAGCGCGAACACTGCTAATGTCCCGATCAGGCCTGCGGCAATAGCGGCTATAGTCGCAGTAGTGAACCAAGCGGGCTGGTTAAGCGATTGACTGAATGCACTAGCCAGTGCGAACGAGACTATCGCTATACTCTCAACCAGCAGTAGCCAGGACATCCAGCGATCGACTTTGACGTAGTTCTTCGATCGCTTGCTTTCGAAGTCCTCTCGGGCAAGTTGGCTTGCATGTTTGCTGTCCATTGAACCTAGATTTCGAGACCTCGATTGAAGCGAATCCTCGCTATCGTTGACGGGCGCTAGTCCACCAAATTCGGGTTCAATGGCTGACATATTACATACAACACTTTCTCATCGCACGAAAGGACATCTAGCTGTTTGCAAGCTGAATGGCCGTTGGAGCGATGCGATCCAACGGCAAAATGTGATTCGCAGCATTTCGAGCTATCGCTTCTTTAGGCATTCCAAACACAACACAAGTTTGTTCATCCTGAGCGATTGTCTTTGCTCCCGCATTCTTCATCGCTAGCAGACCGTCAGCGCCATCAGCGCCCATGCCTGTTAGAATGACTCCAACTGCATTCGTGCCTAGCGTCTCGGCGCACGAGTTGAACAGTACATCTACGCTTGGTCGATGGCGTTGAACGGGGGCGGAGCTATAGACTCGCACCTGATACGACGCACCGCTTCGTACAACGCCCATGTGAAAATTACCCGCAGCTAGAATCGCGTGACCTGGGAGGATTCGGTCGCCATCCTCGGCCTCTTTCACGCGAATCTGACATGTTCGATCGAGTCGCTGCGCGTAGGATTTTGTAAAGCCCTCGGGCATGTGCAGTACCGCGACTACACCTGGTGCGTCCGGTGGAAAGCTTGCTAAGACGCTGCAGAGCGCTTCAGTTCCACCTGTCGAACCACCAATGGCGATGACCTTGTGAGTTGTCTTGATCATCGCTGAGGTTGTAACAGGGTTCTGCTTAACAACGGTGGTCGAAGTTACAGCAGCATGCGGACGCACATGGGCATTCGAGGCGGCCTTGACCTTATCAATAATCTCGTCGGCCATGGTCATGATGCCTGTAGCCAAGTCGATTTTCGGCTTGCTGACAAAGTCAACCGCGCCAAGTTCCAAGGCCCGCATGGTTGTAGAACAACCAGCCTCAGTCAACGAAGACAGCATAACCACCGGCATCGGTCGACCAGCCATCAGCTTTTCTAGAAACGTGATTCCATCCATGCGTGGCATTTCAACATCCAGAGTCAAGACGTCTGGATTGAGCGCGAGAATCTTCTCGCGAGCAGCGTAGGGATCGCCAGCGGAGCCGACTACTTCGATTCCTGGATCGGACTCCAGAATCTCGCGAATCAACTGCCGCATGAGTGCTGAGTCGTCAATAATCAGGACTCGAACTTTCTTTCCTGCCATTGTGGGCCAGCCTTAGAATAGAGTAACGTCGCAGTGGACTTCTTGTGTTTTTAGAACTCGCTTGGATTCGATCTTTTGTGTCTTTTCGACATTGATCGAAGCAGCGTGGTCGAGTTCGCGGACAAGAGCCTTGGAGGTATAGGGATTGAACATGACACGCATTCCTGCAGTGCCACCGGTGTGTGAGGCGGTAATGCTTAGACCTTCAAGTCGGAGGAACTCTTCGGCGAATCGAACATTTTTGGGGCCGACTCCCGACACGTTCGTACCAACCACAGCGGCTCCTCCAAAGACTTTTGCCTTAAGTCTTCGTCGATCACCACCAAGTTTCATAATGAGGTTAATCAGCATCTCCATGGCATGGACGCCGAAGCTAGCGACCTCGCGATTATCATTGGGTGATTCGGGAAGCATGAAGTGATTCATGCCCCCGATACGTCGCTGTTCATCGTACAGACAGACTGAAACGCAAGATCCCAAGACCGTGCTGATCCAAACAGGATTGGCGCTGGCATAGTATTCACCAACGATAATAGGTTTTCGTTCAACACCGTCGCCGGCCAAGGTGTCGAAACTGCCGTGATGTTTGGCCACTGCTTTTGTTCCGGAAGCCTTAGAAGCCACGCGTGGGGCCGCGGGAGGCCGAGACGTTTTGGCTACTGTTGCGCTTGGCGCTGACGCTAAACGTTGGTTCGGTGGCTCGTTTCGAGGAAGCTGAACTTGGCTATCAGCAAATCGATAGATCGTATCGCCTAACAGCTTGAAGCGGTCCGAAATACCAAACAGCGACTCAGAGTGCCCAATAATCAGGAAGCCATCAGGCTTGAGATACTTCGCGAATCGTTCGATCAGCTTGCGCTGAGAATCAGCGTTGAAGTAGATCATGACGTTTCTGCAGAAGATCACATCGAACTGACCCTTGAAGTCCCATTGCTCTCCATTCAAATTCAGGCGATGAAAATGGATCAAGGATCGAATCGAATCTCTCATCTTCGTCTGGCCAGATCCGGCCGGGCCGCTGCGTTCCACATACTTGGAACGATACTTGGCAGGAATATCACCGACTAGCTCCGAGCTATACTCGCCGTTTGAGGCTTTCTCGAGAACGTTCGTGTCGATATCCGTTGCCAGAATCTTCACGTCCCATCCTGGTGCTGCGAAGTAGTCATGAGCGCACATGGCGATGCTGTACGGTTCCTCGCCAGTCGAACTGGCCGAGCTCCAAATTCGCACCTTACGCTCGCCGTCTTCCTTCGCGCGGCGTTCAATTCCTGGGAACACAGTGTTGACCAGGAAATCAAAGTGGTGCGACTCGCGAAAGAACTCTGTTTTGTTGGTCGTCAGTGCATTGATGAAGTTCGTAATCTCATCAGATGATTGCCCCGACTTAAGGAACTTCGCATATTCGCTATAGCTGTCTAAGTTCAGTGCACGCAGCCGCTTGGCCAAACGCCCTTGAACCATAACCAGCTTGGAATCTGCCAAGGTAATGCCAGCGAGATCGAAGATCATACGCTGGAATTCCTTGAACTCGCGATTATCAAGCTGAGGTTCCGTAAAGGTCATCGAATTGCTCCAATTGTCTTTGGGCGATCAGCGCCGCAGACTGCGTTCACAAGGGTAGATAGGTTGTTGAGGTTTAGAATTCGAGAACTGTGGAACCAGTCATCGTTTGTTGGTGATCGAAGTTAATCGGACAGCGACCACCGCTTCCCGAATTGCTGGCACCTTGGCTAGGGCTTGCATGACCACCGCTAGCTGGCTTGCGTTGCTCATGTTGCGACGCGTAGCTTTGACGGGCTTGAGACTCACCCTGTCCGCCGCCGGATAGCTTGAATCGCAAGACTAGATCGCTCAATTGCCGAGCGTGTGAAAGAAGTGAATCGGCAGTACCGGACATCTCTTCAGTCTGAGCCGCGTTCGATTGAGTGATTCGATCCATTTGCGAAACGGCTTTATTGACCTGTTCGATACCGGTCAATTGCTCCTTCGAAGCAGCGGCAATCTCCGCAACGATGTCGGTGACTCGTTTGACCGAGTTCACAATGTCGTTCAGCGAGCTGCCAGATCGATTCACCAAATCGGTACCAACTTCAACTTTACGAACCGAGTCCTGAATGAGATTCTTAATCTCTTTCGCTGCGCTTGCACTGCGCTGTGCTAGGTTGCGAACTTCGGACGCCACAACGGCAAAACCGCGACCTTGTTCTCCAGCTCGAGCGGCTTCGACCGCGGCATTCAAAGCCAATAGGTTGGTTTGGAAGGCGATTTCATCGATGGTGGTGATAATGTCAGCGATCTTCTTGGACGATTGATTGATCTCGCCCATCGCCTTGACTGCTTCACCAACAACTTCCCCGCCCTTCTCGGCCACATCGCGAGAGCCGACGGCAAGCTGACGAGCTTGTTGAGCGTTGTCTGTGTTCTGCTTAACCGTCGAAGTGATCTCTTCCAGGCTAGATGCTGTTTCTTCAAGCGATGATGCTTGCGTTTGAGCACCCGAACTGATCTCGCGAGATGCACTTGTCAGTTGCTCGGCCGCGGATGAGACTGTACCAGAGACTTGGCGGACCTCTTTCATCGCATCGTTGATCGCAATGATGGCCTGATTGAGCGCTGTGCCAACCTGACCAATCGCATCGGTGCCTAGGTCTGGAACTACGCAATCAAAGTTACCTTCAGCGACTGCGTTAACATTTTCAAGAACGATGGCAACTTTTTGTCGAAGCTCTTCGGTCTGACGGCGTTCGCGCTCATTGTTATCAAGAATCTGCTTCTCGGCGACAACTCGTTCAGTGACGTGATCCCAGCTCACCAGGGTCCCTAAGAATTTACCTTCGTCGTCGACGATTCGACTGGCATTGAGCACGAAATACTCAGGTCCAATTTGAATCGTTCCCTTAAATGGAAAATTCTGCTTGTTGGCAACCAATTGTCGCTGATGGTGTGGATTCTTGTGGAAAACATCGATTGACTGACCAAGAATTTGATTTGCTCGTACCGGCAGGAATTGCTCAACTTTTCGAAGTAGGTTTTCGGCAGATGGATTCACATAGGTGATGATGTTGTTGGCGTCGGCGAAAGTGATGCTGGCAGCCATGTTGGTCAGCATGTTCTTGGTGAGTTCGTTTTGCGCTGAACTTTCTGTAGAAGCACCACTGATAAACTTGATGACTTTATATGGCTTTCCAGCAGAGTCTAGGATTGGCGTATAGTAGGCCTGAATCCAGAGATCCGCATTTGCCTTAGTCTTGCGACGAAACTCGCCATTCTGACCTTCGCCGCGGCGAAGTGCCTCCCAGAATGCTACGTATTCTTTAGTATTGGCTTCTTGTGGATCGACAAAGATACGATGGTGTTTTCCAACAATCTCGCTCAGGTCGTAACCAACCGCCTTAAGGAAAATGTCATTGGCGGCCAAAATTCTTCCGTCGAGATCAAATTCGATCACTGCCTGTGAATTCTGAATTGCCTTGATTTGCCCGGCTTGATCTAAGTTCGTTTCGACTTCTTGGGAAACGTTGTCGGAAATCTCAATTACAGATGTTCGTTGGCCCTTCGCGTTCTTATTCCAAAGGAACTTTGAGCTTACCCACAACGAACTACCCTTGGCGGTTTTTCTTCGAACAGTTTTCGTCAATTGCAATTCTTCACCCTGGAGGACTTCGCTGAAGGACAAGTCGTCGGTAGCCCCGTGTGAAAGGTCGTCAAAGGACATTCCTTTTGCTTGGACCTTAGAAAGATCGAATAGCTTTAGGTAGGCTTCGGTCGCAGCAGTTAAGTTGCCATCCAAGTCGTATTGTGCTGCTGCATGGTCCGAAAATAGGGCCAGTTCTTTTGAAGGCACGCTTGCAGCGATTGCCTTTGCCCTTGTGTGATTTCCGACTTTCTTGGAAGCAGTTTTTCCCGCAGCGGTTGACTTTTGATTCATCGTGATCTCTCCATTGTGATTGTAAAAGCGGTATTATTCGATCTATAGAACATGTTTGCCCTCATGGAGCAAAAGGGCGTGGTTGGTCTACTTGTCGCCAAGTAGTTCGTCGATGTTGAGGACTGTTACAAGTCGTTCACCAGCCTTGGCCAGTCCTGTGATAAACGCTGTGTCGATGCCATTCATGGATGGTGGTGGTTCGATGGAGTCAGCTCCAACGTCCAGCACATCGGACACTGCATCGACAACTAGTCCCATGACCTTCGTTCCGACATTCACGACGATGATCACGGTGAACTGTGTGTAATCGGCTGTTGGCATTGCAAACCGGCATCGAAGGTCAACAATAGGAATCACAGTACCGCGAAGGTTCATAACCCCGCGGACCGACTCCGGCATGTTTGGAATAGGAGTGACCCGAGTGAAGTTGCGGATTTCCTGTACACGCAAGATATCGATACCGAAATCTTGGTCGTTCAATGAGAAGGTCAGCAATTGTCGACTGCCTTCTTCTACGTTTTGCTCAAGTGTGTAGGGTGCTGTGCTCACATTTCTCTCCAGTTTGTGAATCAACTTCAGGTTTGTTAGTAGTTTTACGTAAACTCTTTAGCAATCTAGAATTCAAGGACACCAGGACCTGAAATTGGAGACTGCACGTCCAGAATTAGTGGTGGAGCTTTTGGGGTTTGCGGCTGGCTGCGATTTGTAGTTGATGAACCAGCTTTCGATTGTCTAGCCAAACGATCTTGTCGACGTTGAGCTCTATCGCGTTTTGAACCACGCTTTCGATTCTGCTTCGTGTCTGACAGACTGAATCGTTCAACCAATTCGCTCAATTGTTGTGCGTTCGATAGCAGGGACTCAGCAGTACCAGACATCTCCTCAGTCTGAGCCGCGTTGGATTGCGTCACGCGATCCATTTGCGAGACCGCTTTGTTGACCTGCTCGACACCAGTCAATTGTTCTTTGGAAGCGGCAGCAATTTCAGCGACGATATCTGTTACTCGCTTGACCGAGTTGACAATT
The DNA here is from genome assembly GCA_964458685.1 of uncultured Pirellulaceae bacterium. Lineage (GTDB taxonomy): Bacteria > Planctomycetota > Planctomycetia > Pirellulales > Pirellulaceae > Aureliella. The sequence goes on along the minus strand of CAYWNG010000057.1, from coordinate 1,180 downwards.
TCGTTCAATGATCCACCCGATCGATTGACTAACTCTGTACCTACTTCAACCTTGCGTACGGAGTCTTGGATTAGAGACTTGATCTCCTTGGCTGCGCTAGCACTACGTTGAGCTAGATTGCGAACTTCTGAAGCTACCACAGCAAATCCACGACCTTGCTCACCAGCTCGGGCTGCTTCCACGGCAGCGTTGAGTGCAAGCAGATTGGTTTGGAAGGCGATCTCATCAATGGTAGTGATAATATCCGCGATCTTCTTCGACGATTGATTGATCTCGCTCATCGCCTTGACCGCTTCGCCAACGACCTCGCCGCCCTTTTCTGCAATGTCACGCGAGCCAACGGCCAGTTGACGTGCTTGTTGAGCGTTGTCGGTGTTCTGCTTAACGGTTGAAGTGATCTCTTCCAGACTGGATGCTGTTTCTTCAAGCGAAGATGCTTGTGATTGAGCTCCACTGCTGATCTCTCGCGAAACGGAAGTGAGCTGAGCTGCTGCTGTTGACACAGTGCTTGAGACATCTCGCACTTCTTGCAATGCGGAAGCAATTGCGGCAATCGCTTGATTCAGTGCCGAGCCGACTTGGCCAACGGCGTCGTTACCAAGGTCAGGTGTCTTGACGGTAAAATCACCGGCTGCAATGGAGTTAACAATCTGTAGAACAATTGCAACTTTGCGTGATACCTCTTCAGCTTCCGCTCTTTCGCGTTCGTTCCTGGCTTGTTCGACGATTTCGGTCTGCTCTTTTTCATTGAAGAATTTTGCGAGTCCCTCGCCCAATCTGCCAATGCCATCTTCACCTGAAACAGTGAGTTTCTTTGAGTAGTCGCGTCGTGAAACACAACCGACAACCTCAAGGATTTCATTGACCTTGTTTCGCATCGATGTAGCGTCCAGTTCATCTTGCTTCTGGCGCGCGGCAATCGCAAACTCCATCTCCTTAGAGGCTGTAATGTCACTAGCGTACTTGACAACCTTGCATGGCTTTCCGTTCAAGTCGAAGATTGGGTTGTAGGAGGCTTGTAGCCAAACTACCTTCCCACCTTTTGCAAGTCGCTTGTAAGTGCCTTGTTCAAAATTGCCCGCTCGCAAGTTCTCCCAGAACTGTTTGTACTCTGGACTGTTGGAATATGTACTTTCGACGAACGTGCTGTGGTGTTTGCCTTGGATCTCGCTCAGGCTAT
>CAYWNG010000056.1:10591-18207 GCA_964458685.1 uncultured Pirellulaceae bacterium | reverse complement strand
GAGGAGCTAGCGAGACTGTCGGGCTACACGCGAGCGACCAGTATTCTGGCAATCGTTGCGTTAGTCATGGTCGGCATTCCTCTGGTCGTGCAACTGCTGCGCAGCGTCACTTGGGTCACCGGTTCTTGGATGATTCTGATTGGAAGCTGTCTCTTGATCGTATCGCTCACGCTACTGGCTTGGATCGTGGTTCCCAACACGCAGCATTCGCTGAAGAAGCTGTTTGGCTTGGCTGGCAACGATGAATTGAACGAGCCTGAGCTCAACAAGCCTGGCGAGGGCGCTGACAAGGTGAAGACTGAGTTGCCCGCGGACTGGACTGCTGTCCTGAATGCCAACGGTGCTGAATCGCGCTTGGGCGATGCACTTCGCGGCGTACTGGATCGCGAAGTCGGAAATCCTCTTGCCGGTGTGATAGTTGTGACCGACGGTCGCAGCAACGCTGGAGTTGATCCGAAAGCGGTTGTGCCTGTGGCTCAGAACGCTCGCATACCGTTTTATGTGATCGGACTTGGTTCCGAGAAGCGACCACCCAACCTGCAGCTCGTCGAAGTCGATGCACCGCGACGACTGTATCCCGGCGATCGTTTCTCAATCTCAGCCTTGGTTGCCTCAGTTGGTTTTGAAGGTCGAACGGTCAGCGTTCAGTTCTTGGCCGGACGCAAGGACACCGACCTACAATCGATGGCTATCGAGACTGAAACCACTGTCGAAATTCCCGCAGATGGATCTCTGGTCGCAGCCAAAGTGGAACTGCCGCCAAAAACGGTTGGCAGTTGGACTTACGCGGCCAGAATTGTTCCGTTGGGCGGCGAATCGGATGAACGCGACAATGTGATGACTACCGATGTGGAAGTGATCCAACGTCAAAATCGCGTGTTGATCTTTGCCGGTGGACCATTGCGTGACTATCAGTTTGCGAGAAACTTGCTGTACCGCGATCAAGACGTCGAGTCGCATGTGTTGCTACAGTCTGGCGGACCTTTGACTTCGCAAGAGGCCAAGAAGCTGCTCGAAGAGTTTCCAGCGGACCGCAATGCGTTGGCGCAGTATGATGCAATCCTCTCTTTCGATGCAGATTGGACGAAGGTTCCTGAAACCGCAGTGCAAGCCGTTGAGAAATGGGTTAGCGAACAAGCTGGTGGTTTGCTGATAGTCGCCGGTAGCGTCGAAACGCCGAAGTGGTTGGCTCGATCCGCAACCGGTGTTCGCTCGCAATTGCTTCGCGATCTTTCACCCGTTGTGTTGGACGTGCGTGGAAGTGCGTTGCTGTCGTCGGGGCGAGTCGAATCGGAATCGATCTGGCCGCTCATCATCACTCCCGAAGGCAAGCAGACTGAGTTCTTCTGGTTGACCGACGAACCAGAGAGTAGTATGGAGCTTTGGCAATCGTTCCCTGGCGTGCACACCTATTACTCAGCTTATGAATTGAAGCCCGGTGCAAAAGCTCTGGCTTTGTTTTCAGACCCCACAGCAGCCGCCAGCGGACAACAGCCAATTTACATCGCAAGTCAGTTTTACGGAGCTGGCCGAGTCGTCTATCACGGCGGCGGTGAGCTTTGGAGATTGCGAGGATTGGGCGACCAGTACTTCGATCGCTACTTTACCAAGTTGGTGCGATGGATTTCACAGGGTAGACTATTGTTGGATTCGGATCGCGGCGTTCTGCTGGTCGATCGCGAGGAGGCGGTGCAAGGCGAACAAGTCAGCGTGCGCGCAGTATTGAAAAATGAACGTTATGAGCCGTTAGTACAGAGCGAAGTCGTCGCTCGCTTGGTAGATCCTCAAGGTCTAAACGTTCCCGTCGTGTTGCGTCCATTGATGGATGGTTCACAACCGGGAGTCTATACCGGGCAGTTTCCAGTTCTGACTGCGGGAACATACCGATTGTCTCTACAGCTTGGTGGTCTAACCAGCGAAGAGATCTTGAAAGCTCAAGTACAAGTCAAGGTTCCGAAGATGGAAATGCAGTTGGTAGAACGTAACGACGTTTTGCTGAGCCAACTGGCAACGGAGACCGGCGGGCAATATTGGAAGGGAACGCAGGCGGCTACCGAGGTTGCCGACCAGGGCCAGCTTGCCGTCGTGCAAGCGATCGTACCTCAAGACCAAGTCGCTTATTCGCCCGGAACTCCCGAACGCGAATTCCAACTGCGTTGGCTAGGATGGCTGATGACTCTGATAGCAACTTGTTTGTCGCTCGAATGGCTGACTCGAAGGATCCATCGTTTAGCTTAACGAAACACACCGATGACCCAACCACCTAAACACCCACTTCCCTACGCGATCTCGCAAAAGCTTGACGAAGCTCGTCAGGTTCTGCGTTCGTATCTGACGAAGAAGTGGCTGTCGATGACGATCTGTTGGGTTTTGGTCGTATTTTGGGTTGGCGCGGCGATCGACTATTTGCCGGTACGAGTGGGATCGGATGAGACTCCGAGACCGGTTCGAATCGCCTTTCTAACGATTATGGCCGTGGGAGCCCTTTGGTTGCTCTTCGGTTGGTTGCTTCCAAGATTGCTGAAGAGAATTGAGAACTCTTCGTTAGCGTTGCTAGTCGAACGCCAGCATCCAGAGCTTGGTAACCGATTGATTACGGCAGTCCAAGTCAGCAATTCTGATACGGATGTCTCTGATCCTGACGCTCATGCCCAGATGTTTTCTCGCGTGCTGGACGAAGCAGCATCGCTGATGCCGGCGGTGAATGTCGAGCAGTTGTACCGCTGGCAACCGCTACGTTACTTCCAGTTTGCTGCCTATGGTGGTTTGTTGTTGACGGCTATCGTTGCCATTAGTTCGTGGGGATGGTTCGGGCAATGGACGACGCGATTGTTCGGACTGAAGGACACGCCCTGGCCACGGTCGGCTGTACTTCGCGCGGATTGGTTACAACTGCCTCTGCCGACTTTTACAGGCCAATTGAGTGCGGAACAAATCACGCTCAAGTTTCAAGATGGCCTAGTTCGTGTCCCGTCGGGTTCGTCGCCTCGATTGCAAGTTTCCGCCGATGCCTCAGCGCCACGTCTGCCTGAAATTTGCACGTTACACTATCGCGCGGCCGATGGAACTCGTGGTCGCGCCAACCTGCGACGAATCGGTGCGCCTCGCGACGGTTGGCAGCAGTTCCACTTAGATGGTCCACCGCTTGATACCGTGGCGGCCAGCATGGATATCGACATCGTTGGCTTGGATGCTCGACTACGCAATTATCGTGTTGAAGTTGTTGAGCCCGTGGTGATCGTCGAAATGCAGCTTGAATGCGAGTACCCAGATTATCTGCTCGATTCGCTAAGCACGCGACCCAAGCGAGAGACCGTTCCCTATCGAACTGGGATGAAGATTCCCGAAGGCACAATCTGTACGCTGATTGGCAAGTGCAGTTCTGAGCTTAGCGTGGTTGAGTTCACTGAGCTGTCTACTTCTGCCGAGCCAACCAGTGAACTATCGGTGAAGCAAGCCAAGATCGATGGCGGCGAGTTTCGTATTGCCCTGGGTGAAATCGTTGCGTCTCAGTTGGTTGAAATCCGGCCACGCGATAAATATGGTTTGTCGGCCGAACAAGTTTTGCGTTACAACATTGCCGTTCAGCCAGATACAGTACCCGAAGTTGCATCGCGTTTAGAAGGAATCGGATTGGCAATCACTCCAGTCGCAATTCTGCCGATTCGAGGCAAGGTTACCGACGACCATGGAATCGCACAGGTGGCTGCCGAGATGAGCGTCAATGAGTCGCTGTTGCCGCTGATCCCATTGAGGTTGAAAGATACTCAGCTCAGCGGCGAAATCGACCTTCAAAAGATGGCTAGCGAAGGTCAGCTTACCGTGGATCCAGGCGTAACGATTGGCTTGAGTATACGTGCAAAGGATCGTTACAACCTAGCTGACGGCGAACACATCGGACGTGGACAGCCTCAACAGTTAACTGTCGTGACTAACGATGATTTACTCAAGGTATTGGACCGCCAAGAGCTAGAACTCCGTCAGCGGCTTGAGCAGATCATCAATGAACTGGGGCAAATGCGCGATGTAATGGAAGGCTTGGTAGAACAGTTGACGGAATTGGAAACTGCTTCGAAGCAAAAGGCGTCTAGCCCTTTGGAAATCGACGCTTCGGTAACAACAAGCTTTGCTGTAACAAATGGCCTAGTTCAGGAAGGAAAAGCCGCAGATGAGTCAGCTAAACTTGCGGAAGCTCAAGAGAAGAAGGCTGCCGATGACGCAGCGGCTGAGCGACAGGCAGTGCAACGGCTGTCCATTTTGAAGGCGCAGCAAAGTCAACTTCAAGCGGACAAATCGCGACAGGAGTTAGCCAGCATTGTCAATCGCGTCGAGAACCTCAGGTTGCAGCTTGTGAACAATCGAATTGACAGTGTGGATCGCCAGCAACGACTGCTCGATCAAGTTGAGAAGCCACTCACCGCACTTCTCGCCGGTGAGTATGGCGAATTGGATCGTCAAATTGGTCGTTTACAGAACGCGGTTACTTCCGGTAAGGGGCGTGAACCTGCTGAATTGTCGGCTCAATCGTTGGAAAAGATTATTGCGACCCTTGAGGCGATCAAAGCGAGTATGCTAGATATAGAATCTTTCAATGAAATTGTCGAATTGGTTCGTGGACTTTTGGACGAACAAGAGCGACTGCTGAAAGAGACCGAAGATGCCCAGAGCGCACGAGTCCTGGAGATCTTTAAGCAGTAGATCGATCACACAACCCGATGCGTAAGCGAGTGACGGCTGTTCGTTAGCGAGTGACGGCTGTTTGTTAGCGAGGGGACCGCGCCACGACGATTTCGTCAGCCCATAGTGAGTCCCTCGCTAACGCATCGGGTTGTGATCAGGACAACACTCGTATCGATAAGAGTTGAGCAAAGAACCGGACGGCTCACGCCGATTCCGTTAGCAATTTGGAGCACGAAACGTGAACACCTTCCTATCAGCGCAACGTTTCTCTGGATTATTGATCGTCGTGTTTGGCTTCGTGCTTCAACTTTCTGCGCAAGAGCCCGCGCCTGCGAAGACAGAAGATCCGCTGGCGAAGAGCCAAAAACAGCTCGCCGAGCAACTTGAGAAACTGGAGACGCTGCTCTTGCGATCGGCCGATATCGAATCGGTAGACAATCCGACGCGAGCCGCTTTGCTACAACAAGCCGCTCAGCTTAGCAAACAGACGCAATTGAGCAGTCTGCTGGATAAGGCTTCGCAAAACCTCAACAGCAATCAGTACAGTGAGGCGATCGAACAGCAGAAGGCTAGCCGCGAAGCTCTGAAGCGTGTGCTGGAGCTACTTCAAAGCGAGAATCGGGAAAAGCGTGTTCGCGAGCAACGCGATCAAGTACGACGCTGGATCGAAGATGCCGATCGATTGCTGCGCATGCAATCTTCGTTGCGGGGACGTACCGAAGGCGGACAAGACACACAAAAGGCTGCTGAGGATCAGGCCAAGTTGACCGACAAGGCTCAGCAAATCTCTCAAGATCTTCAAGGCGAGAACGGGACAGACAAAGATAAGTCCCAAGCCGGTAAGGGCAAAAAGCCCGAGAACGCAGATTCTAAAGACGATCCGAAATCACAGTCCAAAAAAACCGATGGACAAACTGGTGAGAACAAATCCGAAGACAAGGAGTCTGGGGATAAAAAATCAGAGCAGAGCAAATCTAGCGGAGAAAAGTCTGACGAAGGCAAATCTGGCGACAAAAAGAGCGAAGACGGAAAATCGGAGGACTCGAAGTCGTCCGAAATGAAGTCCAAGGATGACCCCAAGTCTGGCAAGGGATCAGAGGATAAGTCTGAGGGCAAGTCAGGAGATAAAGCCAAGGCGTCTGACAAGAACTCGGCTGAAAAAGGCGATGGATCTGATTCAAAGTCGGACCAAAAAACTGAGCAGAACCAGCAGCAACAAGGCCAGCCTCAGAAGGGTCAACCGCAACAGGGAAAGCCTCAGCAGGGAAAGCAACAGCAAGGCCAACAAGGTCAGCCTCAGGAAGAGCAATCCGAGCAACAACCACCAGAGTCGCAGCAACAACAGCAGCAGCCCAAGTCTCCGGCCGAACGTGCTCAGGAGCAGATTCAAGAAGCTCAAAAGCGCATGAAGGAGGCTGAGAAGGACTTGAAAGATGCGAAGCGCGAAGGTGCCGTCGAGAAACAGCGCGAAGCCGAAGAAAATCTAAAGCAGGCGATCCAACAGCTTGAAGAAATCCTCAAGCAACTACGCGAAGAGGAGGTCAAGCGATCGCTAGAAACGCTTTCGACGCGACTGCGACGAATGTTAGACATGCAAACTAAGATCTATGACGAATCGAAGCGGTTGCATGAGATTGCTGGCGAACAACCCGATCGACAAATCCTTGCGCGGGCTTCGTTGTTGGCACGCGATCAACAGAAGGTCGCTGCTGAAGGTGAGCGAGCGCTTTTGCTTCTAAAGGAAGAGGGCTCCAGCGCGGCTTTTCCCGAAGCTCTAGTACAAGTCAACCGCGATTCGGCCACCATTGCCAATCGATTGGATTCGGGCGATGTTGGTAAGGTGACTCTTGTGATTCAAGCTGATATTGTTCAAGCTCTGGAGGAGATGGTCGAAGCCTTAGCGAAGATCAAGAAAGAGAACGAGGAGAAGAAGCAGCAACGCCAGCAACAGCAGCAACAAGGTGGTGGGCAACAAGACCAAAGCCAACAGCCTTTAATCAACAAGTTGGCCGAGTTGAGGCTGATACGAACGTTGCAGGTTCGCGTCAACAAACGCACCACAACGCTTTCTCAAATGCTAGACAATCCTACTGACCCAGTTGGTCAAGCTAAAGCTAAAGACTTGATGGAACAATTACAAGATCTGGGCAAACGACAGGACAACATCGAAAGCGTTACCCGCAAGGTTGCCACGGAAGAGAAGTGATCAACTGTGTCCGACCTCATTCCCAAGGATCTGCGTGACTTTTACGAGTCTGGTAGAAAGCTAGAGTACGATCCAAAGAGATGCACGGTCGGCAAGGTTGAGCTCTACGACCTGCACTCAATCAAGCTGGTTGACTTCGAGATCAACTCGCAGCATTACGCCTCTTGGGCATCCGAAGATCCGCATGCCGACGAAGTGGGATACTACGTTGTGCCCGCCCTAGATTTGGTCAGGAAATGCGAACATTATTCCCCAGAGGGAGTCTTGATCTATATTCCACAACTCCGCGTTTACGGCAGTTTTGATGATGATCACCGCAATATAACGTACTTTCCCAAGATTAAGTTTTGGAGCGTTGTAGGCGATCCAGTTAAGTACCTTTCCGCACAATGGCGACCGAAACAAAGTGATTTCAATCCAATTCTAAATCCTGTCGGATTGTTTCCATTTCGACCAGGATGGAACTGGTGAACCTTTTTACCACCGTCCATCGTTTATGAGACCCTGTTAAGACTGTGGCTCGAACTAACCTCGTTTATCCAAAGATGCCTGGTAGTGGTGATGCACCGCTAAGCAACTGCATCGCCTTCGAGAAGTACGATGGGACCAATATCCACTGGGTTTGGGAGCCAATGCTGGGTTGGTACGCTTTTGGCACGCGAAGGGACCGATTTGATCTCGATGCAAAAGGCATAGCTGAGTTCAATTCGACTCACCCAGGGCTTGAAGA
>CAYWNG010000056.1:0-10581 GCA_964458685.1 uncultured Pirellulaceae bacterium | reverse complement strand
GCGCCGATTTTTTTCTCAACTCGCTCGCAGAACAATTGACCGCTGTTCTCCGCGGGCTCAATTTCTACGATTCCGAAGAACTGATTGTCTTTACCGAGTTCCTTGGCGACAACTCATTCGCTGGCAAACATCAATCTTCAGATGCCAAGCGACTGGTGATCATCGACGTGCAGACGGCGCGCGGATTCGTTTCGCCTGAGCGATTTGTGAGTGACCTTGTCGACCTACCGATAGCTCGAGTCGTGTACCGCGGAAAGCTGACAGGAAAATTTGCCGAGGATGTGCGCATGGGCCGATTCGGTGTTGCCGAAGGAGTCGTCTGCAAAGGGGAAAATCAGGGTAACATTTGGATGGTGAAGATCAAAACCAACGCCTACATGATCCGACTTAAGGAAGCCTTTGCTGATCGTTGGGAAGATTTCTGGGAGTAATGTACGACGCTTCATAATGGCATTTGAACCTGTCCACACAATGACTGAATGGTACGATGGTCCGCGACGTGGGATCGCGGATGTGAACCGTCGTCCACATCTCTATGAATCCTGCTGGAACGACATCGATACAGACGAAGACGATATGTTCTTGCTTTCCCCGATTTCCAACGAAGTTTTTTTGCTCGCGTTAGAAGATTGGCAGATATGCGAACGATGGTCTATCGCACATCGAAACGGTGAAGTAACAGAGGAGACTCATCCATGCTTGCCACATGAACGCGAACGGCATTGGGCGGTACAACAGGAATTGAAAGCTCGACTCGTTTTGGACGAAAATGCAGTGTTCGCCGCTACCGCAGTTTTTCAGTACACCCCATTGAATGTCGATGGTACCTCGCAAATGTCGGCGGAATGGACAATAGTTCCCTATGACAAAACAAAGGACAAGCGGAGTAAGTACGAGTGGGCAGTTGAGGACGACTAGTAATCGTTCATCTACGCCCTAACTTGAACGGTATTGTGTTTAACGGCAAGCCGAAGGCGACTGTGATCCTATCTCTAGCAGAGCCTTGGTGACTCTAGGATTATATCGAGTGTGTGTAAGAGCGAGCCTACGAACAGTCGACTACAGGTACCGTTGATGGAAGTGCAACGACGTACGCGAGGAAGCAGTCGCCTGCGGCTTGCCGTTAAACGATGTGCGCCAACGAAAAAAGCGAAGCCGGGTTTCGACTTCGCTTTCTTAATTGATGATCAATTCGTTATCGAACTTTAGTCGGCTAGCCAACTTGCCATGTGTCGCCAGAGTTGAACAGCTTGTTGAGATCGCCTGCGCCGCGATTGGCGATGGCGGATTCAACTTGCTGATTGACTTGAACGTCATACATGGGCTGTGCTACCGAGCGGAACACGCCAATCGGTTCTGGGAATTGTGGATGACGCATTCGAGCTAGAATGTTCACCAAGGCTGGATCAGCCGTCTCGTCATGGAACAGCAGATCGTCGTGCGAGTATTTTCCAGTGGATAGATCGACGACTTCCGGCGTTAGTCCGTTCAGTCGAATGCCTTTGTCTCGATTCTTACCAAAGATCAACGGCTTGCCGTGTTCAAGTTCGATAGTGGTGTCAGCGCGAGTCGTCTTGTCCTGCGCATAATTGAACGCTCCGTCGTTGAATACGTTGCAGTTTTGGTAGACTTCGACGACTGCGGTTCCCTGATGCATGGCAGCGCGATACAGCGTGTCCGCAAGATGCTTGACGTGGACATCGATACTGCGAGCGATGAAGGTTGCTTCGGCACCGAGAGCAAGCTTGATCGGATTCAATGGGTGGTCCAGTGCGCCCAATGGCGTGCTTTTGGTCACTTGTCCTTCGGGGCTGGTAGGCGAGTACTGGCCTTTGGTCAAACCGTAAATTCGGTTGTTGAAAAGGACCAATGTCAAATTCACGTTACGCCGCAACAGGTGCATGAAGTGATTGCCACCGATGCTCAGCGAATCGCCGTCGCCGGTGATTACGAACACTTTAAGCTCGGGGCGCGTGATCTTAAGGCCGGTTGCAAATGCTGGAGCGCGACCGTGGATGCTGTGCATGCCATAGGTGTTCATGTAGTAAGGAAAGCGGCTTGAGCAACCGATGCCGGACACAAACACGATCTGCTCAAGTGGTAGACCTAAGGATGGCAACATCTTCTTCATCTGCTGAAGAATGGAATAGTCGCCACAACCAGGGCACCAACGAATCTCTTGGTCGCTGGCGAAGTCGTTTGCAGTTAGAACTGGTAATGAGGTACTCATGGGAATCGTCTGTTATTTGCTAAGTTGTTTGAATTCGAAGTTGACTAAGAGCTTGGAACGGATGAACTGCCTTAAGCGTGTCGACCGTTACCGCTAGCGGTGCAAACCTCTTTGATCTTGCTCACCAATTCGGAAACTGCGAACGGCTTGCCTTTGACTTTGTTGAGTCCCATGGCGTTGACCAAATACTTATCGCGCAACAGCATGCGAAGCTGACCGAGGTTCAGCTCGGGGACAAGCACCTTTTCGTACGAATGCAGGATCTCGCCAAGATTTGTAGGGAATGGGTTGAGATGTCGCAGGTGGCAATGCGCTACGCTCAGACCAGCAGATTGAGCCTGCTGAACGGCGGTGTGACACGCTCCGTACGTTCCGCCCCAGGAAACAACCAGCAGTTGTCCCGACTTTGGTCCCATGACTTGCTGTGGAGGCAGAATGGAAGCCACGTTGGCAACCTTTTCAGCTCGCAGCTTCACCATCATCTCGTGATTTTCAGCATCGTAGCTCACGTTGCCGGAACCGTTGGCTTTCTCCAAGCCGCCGACGCGGTGCATCAAGCCTGGAGTCCCAGGAATAGCCCACGGACGCGAAAGCAATTGATCGCGCGAGTAAGGCTTGAATGGAGGATCTGCATCTGTGCGCGGACCGGGGTGCTTGATCGAGATCTTCTCGATGTTGTTGATATCGGGGATCAACCAAGGCTCTGATCCATTGGCGATGTAGCCATCGGAAAGGATGACTACAGGCAGCATGAATCGAGTCGCAATTCGCCACGCTTCGATAGCTGTGTCAAAGCAGTCGCCAGGGCTACGAGCAGCCAAGACTGGAATCGGAGCTTCACCGTTGCGGCCGTAAAGGACTTGCAGCAAGTCGGCTTGTTCAGTCTTGGTTGGCAAGCCCGTGCTTGGACCACCTCGCTGGACGTCGATGACGATGAGCGGTAATTCCAACATGACGGCCAAGCCCATCGCTTCAGCCTTGAGCGCGATACCTGGGCCGGAGCTACACGTAACTCCCATGCCTCCACCATACGCTGCGCCGATCGCCGAGCAAACCGCAGCGATCTCGTCTTCAGCTTGGAAGGTTCGAACGCCAAAGTTCTTGAAGCGGCATAGCTCGTGAAGAATGTCGCTCGCTGGAGTAATCGGATATGTGCCGTAGAACAAGTCTTTGTCGCTCAGCTTCGCCGCAGCCATTAGGCCCCAAGCCAACGCTTGATTGCCCATGATGTTACGGTATTTGCCAGGTGCTAACTTTGCTGGTTCGACTTGATAAGAAGCATCGAGACGCTCGGTGGTTTCGCCGAATGCCCAGCCCGCTTTCAACGCTCGCTCGTTGGCTTCACGAACAGCGGGAAGCTTGCTGAACTTGGAATCGATGAATCGCATGGTCGTGTCCATGCTGCGTCCGTAAAGCCAATAGACCAAGCCCATTGCAAAGAAGTTACGGCATCGATCGGCTTCCTTGGGTGAAAGTCCCAAGTCGTTCACGGCAGTACGAGTCAGCTTGGTGATCGGAACTTTGGCCAGACGATACTTGTCCGTGAGCGTCTCTTCGTCGAGCGGGTTCTTCTCGAGCGCGGCGAGCTTCAAGTCTTTGGCTTCAAAGCTATCTTCGTCAACGATGATCAGCCCACCAGCTCGCAAGTCAGCGATGTTCGTTACCAGAGCCGCTGGGTTCATCGCGACAAGAGTGTCCAGCGTATCGCCGGGAGTGTGGACTTCGTGCGATGCGAATTGAACTTGGAATCCGCTCACACCCGCACGCGTTCCGCGCGGAGCGCGAATTTCGGCAGGGAAGTCCGGGAAGGTCGCGACGTCGTTTCCCGCCAAAGCTGAGGTGTTGGTCAACTGGGTTCCTAGCAGTTGCATGCCGTCCCCTGAGTCGCCAACCAATCGAACTGTGATACCGCTAACTACTTGAACTTTTTTCGAAGCCGCCTGAGGCGCATCAATGGACATGAATGAACCTGTTTATTTTTTCTAGGAAAGTCAGAGCCACACATACGAGTGTGCAGCTAAGCATGGTTGGATTGGTGTTCCAGATTTTTGTTTTCGGCAGTTTGTAGCGATTAAGTCGAGTCTTTTTTCTAGGAAGACTTTGGCAGATGCCCAAATCCCGCGAACCGTAAAGTTGCGTTATCTGACATGAACGCCGCTTAATAGGCTTAACCCCGCCGTAAGCTTTGGCAATTGATACAATCGCTAGATTTTACGGATAGCTCGCATCTTGAATATGGGAATTCTTTGTCGGAATCCAAGCAATTTTGCAGTTTTCCACCCCAAACCCTGTCGGGAGCCCATATGGGTGGCTGGTCCCAAAAACAGAATTCAGCTTAGCACTATCCATTCATCAGCGATCAAGTAGCATTTGTCCTTTCGCCGCAAAGACCTGTTCCAGAAAACCTCTGCGCGGCCCCGATTTCCGCGCCGGACCCGCAAATGAATGACTACAACGACGAATTCGATAAGGAATTCGAAGACGACGATCCACCGCCTCCGCCACGCCCCAAGAAGCCGAAACCGCAAAAGCTCAAGCCGACACAACTGAGAATTGTGGCTGGAGATTTGCGAAGTCGACGCATTGTGTACAACGGCGATCCAGCGACTCGGCCCATGAAGGAAAAAACTCGCGAAGCGGTCTTCAGCGTCCTGGGTGGATACCTTGATGATAGCTATGCGTTGGATCTTTTCGGCGGCACGGGTATTCTGGCCTTTGAATCCATTAGCCGCGGTTCTGATGGTGCGACAGTTCTGGAGCTATCCAGGCAAACGGTCAACTCCATTCTTGAAAACATGAAGACGCTCGGCCTGAGCGACCTTGTTGACGTTCAAAACGTCGACACGTTGCGATGGCTCAAGACCAGCGATCATCAAACCGCTCGATTCCCGCCATACCGTTGGATCATCTTTTGTTGCCCGCCTTACGCAATGTGGGAACATGACGGTGACAAGCTGGTGGAAGGACTCAAGCTTCTGATGCAGATTGCCCCTGCGGGTTCGCGACTGGTTTGCGAAACGGAAGAATCGTACGACATCGCTTCGCAAATGCCTGAGTACGAATGGGATGTGCGGCGTTACAAGCCTGCGATCGTCGCTTTTGCAACTAAGCACGGTGCTGAAGAAGACGACGAGGAACACGAAGAGGAAGAAGAGACTATCGAGGACGAAGACGACGAAGAGTATGAGACGAATTAAACTCGCTTCACGACGACGACTCAACAATCGCCTAAATCCAAAAGCCTTTCTATATTTCTCGTGATCATGGTTCTATCCGAGCTACAGAATGCGTTTGGCCATGAACAGTTTCGTGGAATCCAGCGCGATGTGATTGATCGAGTTCTCGCGGGACGCCACGCGCTGGTGATCATGCCCACTGGAGGCGGCAAGTCGCTGTGTTATCAGTTGCCTGCGGTTGTGCTGCATCGCGAGAAATCTGCCGTGCAGCAAAAGTCAGCGGCTCGATCGAAGCCGCCCTTGACACTCGTACTATCGCCACTGATCGCATTAATGAAAGATCAAGTCGATGCCCTGCAAGCGAAAGGCATCGATGCGACCTTCGTGAACTCGTCGCTAACGCGCGAGCAACGACAGCAGCGTTATCAGGCGCTTCGCGATGGGCGATACGCGATACTGTACGTGACTCCCGAGCGTTTTCGCAAATCGGAATTCCGTGAGCTGATCAGCCTGCGAGAGATTGTCCTCCTAGCAGTCGACGAAGCGCACTGCATTAGCCAATGGGGCCACGACTTTCGTCCAGACTACACTTGCGTTGGCGAGTTTCGGAGCTGGATAGGCGATCCGCCAACAATTGCACTCACAGCAACAGCGACTCGCGAAGTCCAAACGGATATCTGCCAACAACTGCGGCTAGGAGCGTTAGATCGTAGTCCGCAAGCAGATTGCCAACTCTTTCACACGGGTATCGCTCGCCCCAATCTATCTTTGTTGGTCGAAGATGTATGGGATCAGGATGCGAAGCTAGATTTGATCTGCCGAGAAATTGACGACTGGAAGGCGAGATACGAAAGCGGCAGTGGCATTGTCTACTTTACGTTGATTCGCACTTTGGAGGAGTTCAGCCAACAACTACGCAAACGAGGCGTACGGCATATGGCTTACCACGGCGACTTGCCTCGCAATCTTCGTCGTCGAACTCAAGAGGAGTTCATGGAGTCCAGCGATGTAGTCGTGTTGGCAACTAACGCGTTTGGAATGGGCGTCGATAAGGAGGACATCCGATTTGTTCTGCATGCCGAAGTGCCTTCGTCGATAGAATCGTACTATCAAGAAATTGGACGGGCCGGACGCGATGGCAAGCCTGCACGTTGCGTGCTGCTTTACGATCAGAACGATCTGATGACGCAGATGGAGTTCATTCGCTGGAGCAACCCCGACGCAGATTTTTACCAACGCACTTACGATCTAATTGCGACGGATATCGATTCGGTACGAGCCTTCGGCTACGAGTGGCTTCATGAGAAACTGTGTCACAAGCAGCGGCACGATCGGCGATTGACCACAGTACTATCGATGCTGGAGCGCTATGGAGTGATCGACAACGGCGAGTCCCCCATCGAATCTGACGAGAACAGCGATTGGTCGGGGCTCAGCATTACGGGACATTTGCCTGAACAGCTCCAATCGCGAGCCAATCTTGCCGCGAAGTTGGAGCGAGACCAAAAGAAGCTACTAGGCTTGGTCCAATACGTTCAGTCCGAAAATCGCGTCGCGTTTTTAGAAGAGTACTTCGGCTAAGTAATGCCGTCGCTTTTTTCGTAGCCACCGTCGCCAGACGGTGGATTGCCTGCGCATGATGGAGACGGAACCAATATCCATTGTCTCGCTTAACTCGCTACATCCACCGTTTGGCAGCGGGTGGCTACAAAACTTGGCAGCGGATGGCTACGGGTAGCCACCGTCGCCAGACGGTGGATTGCCTGCGTTGGACCGAGCCGCTGTCGATTGCCTCGCTTAACTCGCTAAATCCACCGCTTGGCAGCGGGTGGCTACAAAACTTGGCAGCGGATGGCTACAGGTGGCTACGACTGCGTTCTCCTATAAATCCTCATAGAATTGCTAACTAGTCGAAATTCTCGCGATGGATTTCGAGCCCAAGTGTGATAAATTCAAGGCTTGTGGAGAGTTCGAAACGCCCAGACGAGGTGATGCGATGCGAAAGCCGAGAACTGAACTTTGGAATGTAGTCTGCCTGTTGTGCACGGCCTGCATGTTCTGTGTCACATTCTCAGAGCATTTACAGGCTCGCCAGACCGATTCTCACGATCCTGCGATCATGTCTGCAAAGATCGATCAGAGGATCGATGAAAAGCTGAAGAGTATCGGTTGGGAAGCCGCTGAAGAGTGCTCGGACGCGAGCTTTATCCGTCGCGCTTATCTCGACTTGACCGGAAGCGTGCCGCGAGCGGCGGAGGTGATGGAGTTCATCGAGGATACCACGGCAAATAAACGGGCGGCGCTGTTGCGGCGTCTGGTAGGATCCCCCGCTCACTCTGAACATCTCGCTGCGATCTGGGCTCAGTGGCTAACGCCCGAACGCGACGATATGCCAAACTTTGGTCAAGGACAAGGTGGCCTGCAGGTTTGGCTTCGCAGCCGCTTTCGCGAAAACTTGAGATACGATCGTCTTGTCGCTGACATGCTGGTCTCCAGTGGCTCGGCTAACTCGGGCCCAACATCATTCTTTGTTGCTCTGGAACGTAAGCCTGAGAAGATCGCGACTCAAACGGCTCGGGTCTTCATGGGTGTGCAGTTGGATTGTGCTCAATGTCATGACCATCCCTTCGATCAATGGAAGCAGCGGGACTTTTGGGGATTCGCGGCTTACTTCGCGCAGATCTCGCGCGCGGAAGAGCTGGCCATGCAGAACGTGGATGTGATCGATCAGGATTCAGGCGAAGTTACGATTCCAAACACCGAAGAGGTTGTGCCGCCTAAGCCGTTGGTCGAAACCAATCGCACAAGCGATAATCGCGGCACTCGTCGGCAACAACTCACGCTGTGGTTGACGACTAAGGACAATCCATTTCTGGCTCGAGCAACTGTCAATCGCGTATGGGCTCTGCTAATGGGTCGCGGCTTGGTTGAACCCATCGATGATATGCGAGCCGAACATTCGGCTTCGCATCCCGAGCTTATGAATGAGTTGGCAGCCTACTTTACCGATACTGATTACGATCTCCATAAGCTGTTCCTAGCGATTACCGGAACACGAGCTTACAGTCGAAGCACTCGACATGCTTCGGGACAATCGCCGGAGGATTCTTACGCGGTAATGATCACCAAGCCGCTTACCGAACGACAATTGGCTAATTCAGTTGCCGAGATTGCCAGGCAGTTAGGCGATCAAAGCCAAGCTATGCAGCAGCAGTTGATTCGACAACTTGGAAAGCTGCGCGGCGAAGCAAGTCAATCCAAGCTGGGAATCGTCAATGCATTGGTGACGCTTCACGGCGATCTAGTGAATCAAGCTAGCAGCGAGCAGGCGAGTCGTTTGCTCAAAGCCCTTCAAGCGCCTCACCTGGACCGCCGCGGACAGATTCGTTGGCTGTACTTGACCGTCTTGGCTAGGCCGCCGATGCAAACCGAGGAACAGATGCTCTCGACTTTGCTGAGTGAGTCAAGCAACGAAAGCAGAGAGTTGAAGGATGCCGATCTGCCACGCGCAGAATCTTCCGGGGATATTGCACAAGAAGCCGTTGCCAAAGATCAATCCAACGATGCTCCTTCTAAGAAGAGCTCCAACGCGAGCAGTAACGAGCTATCTTGGCAATCCGATTTACTGTGGGCTTTGCTGAACAGCTCAGAATTCGCGATGACTCCTTAGAGCAGCATTGCACGTAATGTTCCGCTTATGGATCGCGGTTGCCATCAACACTCCAGCCACTTATCGACTCGCGTATGAATCACTCCAAATACTTGCTCTTGCCGATTGCCCTCTGCTTGGCAGTACTGCTGAGCGGCTGTACGGGCTCGAGCAAATCCAATGGCTCGAAAAGCCCCACAAACGATCCATCGAAAGGTCCATCGAAAGATCACGTTGCCGGCGATCCGAAATCAAGTCAGGTTGCCCAGCAGCAAACCGAAGCCGATAAGGACACCAAAGTTCTCGACGCTAACAACGTTGACTCAAAGACCGCTTCGGAAGCTGATTCAACGAGCACTGAAGGTAGCGATTCTAAGTCCGGCGATATCGGTTCCAACGGCGATTCGACGCAAGGAATGAAGTCAGGAGTAAGCGAGAAGAGTGACAAGAACTCGCCCGCGAAAAAGATCCCGTCCGGCAACTGGACGACTCAACGATTAATCGCAGCTACCGTAAAAGGTCCCGTCGTGATCGACTTGATGCTTCAAGTCGGTGAAAACGATCTACCAACGGCTAGCGAAGCCGCGATAGAACCGATCGCGAGAAAGCTGATCGAATCGTCGGCTGAGAAAGTTGAGTGGAAATCAATCCTTGACCAACCCTTGCTCAAGTCGGGATGGTTGGGCAATTTAGTAGCCGACGCAGCGCAGGTCGATCAACTGATCGCGATGTACGACAAAGACAAGAACGGCTTGGTCGAGCCTGAAGAGTTAACGCTTTACTTGACGCGCGGACTTTCGCGGACTGCACCTCTTTCGCTCTCTGACATTGGTAATGAACCTTCGAGCAACGATTCTGAGTCTCCCTTTGGTCCCATGGACGTCGACAAGGATAACGCGCTAGGTAAAGATGAACTTGAGCGAGCCGGTGGAGTGTTGTCCAAGTTTGATTTCAACGGCGACTCAATTGTTTCACTAGCCGAGCTTGGTTCGTCAGATGAAGTGCAGATGGTTGCCAATCGAAGAATGGGACGAATGCTCAAGTCTAGCAGTCTGATATTCGAGCATCCCAGCAATTCGCTTGAAGATGATGCAACGCGGAGAAAGGGCTTTCAACGCAAGGTTGTCGAGTTGATGGAGTTCTATTCCTTTCTTGGCGAGATTGAACGTGATCAGTGGCCGAGTATGAGCGACTTGCAGTGGGCCAGCCTGGACGCAAATGGCGATCAACGACTCTCCAAGTCCGAGATACTTGGGATCTTTAGCTGCCCTCCCATGGTTAAGGTTGCCTTGCGGCTGCCCACCCCCGACGAAAAATCGGGCAAGCCAGCTTGGTTTGCTGAATCACCCGAAGGTACTTTCGCATGGACGGCTTCGGAGAGCACTTCTGAAATTAGTTCGGGGACCTGTTGTGTGAAGTTCGACGTTGAAGAGTCGTTTACCGAATTCGCACGAACCGTTTTAAGAACTCAACTGAATGAATCGCTGAACAATCCACAACTACAGCAGTTCTTGATGCAACAATTG
>CAYWNG010000055.1:3817-18499 GCA_964458685.1 uncultured Pirellulaceae bacterium | reverse complement strand
CTACCAAAGAAAAAAGGCCGGGAAATCCCGGCCTCGAAAAAATAACAGATTAATCAAATGGTGCCTACAGCTTAGGCTTCTACTTTAACAACTGCCTTAATCTTCTGAATGAAGTGCGGACCGCCTGTCGCTTCAGTAAGCTTGCTTGCTCGCTTCTTGGCCTCATCCTCTTGGTCAAATTCGAAAACAGCAACTCGCTTAAGATCTGGATTAAAGACTGCCCAGTAGACTCGCGTCCGTGTTTCTACCTTGGTTCGTCGCTTCGGCTTCGGAGCAACTGCAGTTGCCGAGTCCGCTGTGACTACGGGTTTAGCCGCTTTCACCCGGCTAGTGGATTTGGCACCTGACCGAACTTTAATCGGTTTAGGCGCGGCCGCTGAGGAGTTAACAGCCATCTAAGATCTCCAATAGAAGTAAATAGGGAAAAGACACGGAGATAAACTTGCCAACAATGGAATCGCGAGAACGCTAGAGACTTGGGAAAAGATCTAAAGGACAGGGAATTACGTGGGGTCTAGTTCAGCTACATTCGCTGGTGGGATTGGCTCTCTGTAGTAGCTCATCGGCTTTACACAGAGCGTTACGAATGTCGGAGTGCGTCGCGGACCCGCGATCGTCGCTGAATCATTGAGGCAGGGCCTATTATAGCGGTTTTTCCAGTCAATTCACAGAGCTTGCCTAAAGAATGTGAAATCATTTTGAGACACCCAAGAAATTTCTTGACAATCTGCAATGGTTAAATCCACCTTGCGGATTGAGCATGAATTGAGCATTGGAGAAGCTCGGAATCGTCTAGTCTTCACGCTCAGGCAGCACCACTGCCCCCCTGCAGCGTTATCGTCCCAATTGGTCGGTTGGCCTGTGGACGCTGAGCTGGCTTTGAAATACCTTATCGTTTGTCGAAGATCTCTGAGCCATTACTGGCCTCGATCTACGACAACACTTCTCAGTATTTTCACCCACCGAGGAAATGCCTCATGTTACGCACTCTGTTCATCACAGGACTGTTTATGGCCGCTTCCATGACTACGGCACAAGGAAATTCTTTCGATCAACCCGCATCGTCGCCTTTCGGAAAAACCAAGAGCGGCGAAGCTGTCGAACTGTACACACTGACCAACGGAAAGATCACAGCCAAGATCGCCACTCTAGGCGCAACACTTGTGCAACTGCATGTGCCCGACAAAGACGGCAAGCTGGCCGATGTGGTCCTGGGCTGGGACGATGCAGCCGGTTATCAATCCGACGACAATCAGTACTTCGGCTGCACCACGGGCCGAGTCTGCAATCGAATTGCCAAGGGCAAGTTCAAGCTCGACGGCAAGGAATACACTCTGGCAATCAACAACGATGTCAATCACTTGCACGGTGGTCTCGACAAGGCGCTCTCCAAAGTCGTTTGGAAGGCCCGCCCCTATGCGAACGATAAAGGTCAAGGCGTCGAGTTCACCTATACTAGTCCTGACGGTGACGAAGGTTATCCAGGCAACCTGACCGTGAGCGTTACCTACTTCATCCCCACAGAGAACAACGCGCTGCGAATCAACTACACCGCCACGACTGACAAGGCGACCCCGGTCAACTTGACCAATCACGCTTACTTCAACTTGGCTGGTGCTGGTAGCGACACAATTCTCAATCACAATTTGCGTATCAATGCAGACAGCTACACAGCCGTCGATGATACGCTGATTCCTACTGGAGAAATCAAGAGCGTCGAAGGCACTCCATTAGACTTCCGCAAGCCGGTGCGTATCGGCGAGCGAATTGATCAAGTCGATAAGACTGCGACTCAAGGCTATGACCACAACTATGTGCTCAACGCTCCCGAGGAAGGCAAGCCGATGCGATTGGCCGCAGTTCTAACCGATCCTGCGTCCAAGCGTCAAATGCGCGTCATGACCACAGAACCAGCAGTTCAGTTGTACACGGGTAACTTCCTCAAGGGCCAAAAGGGCAAGGACGGAAAGACCTACGCTCATCGTAGTGCTTGCTGTCTTGAGACTCAGCACTATCCTGATTCCGTGAATCACCCCAAGTTTCCGACGACAATTCTGAAGCCAGGGGACAAGTTCACTTCGCAAACCGTATTCCAATTCAGCATCGCTGGTGCTGCGAAGGAATAATGTCCGTCTGCTTCTATGCTTTTTGGAAAAAGCCAATCAACAAAAAGAGGTTTCCGTGAGTTTGCCGATCGAAATTGATGTTCAAACTGTCAAGTCGCTACTTGGAAGTAGCGACTTTGTTCTAATCGACTGCCGCGAAACATCGGAATGGGAGACAGCTCGAATTGAAGGAGCTGTCTTGATGCCGATGAGCCAGTGGATGGAGAGCGTCGGCCAACTGGAAGCCTTCAAGGGCAAGCACGTTGCGGTGCATTGCCATCACGGTGGTCGTAGCATGCGAGTCACCTCGTGGCTGCGTCAAAACGGTTTTCCCGACGCGCAGAATGTTGCCGGCGGCATCGATGCCTGGTCTACAGAAATCGACAGCACCGTGCCACGATACTAAGCCAGGCGTCTCAATCGCTCAAGGCGATTAATCGTTTAACGGCAATACCGTAGGCGACTGAGTGTGACGGTCTATGATTACGCGCAGTCGCCTGCGGCTTGCCGTTAAACAAGGTGGCGCTGAGCGCAGATGTTCGTCGGGGCGGGCGAGGACGCCCGCGCACCGTCGCAGCGGGCGAGGACGCCGCGTACCGAAGAGCAGTCGCCTGCGGATTGCCGTTAAACGAAGTTGCTACAAAGCGACGTGACTAGAACCTAGCAACAAGATCGCCGTTGGCGTCGAACTGCAACGGCGATGGAGGCTCAATAATCTCAAGTTGCGAGTTGTCTTTAGCCGCATCGAAAAATGCCTCGCTGCATTCGACTTCGTCCAAGCTCAACGTGTCGCGAATCCACATTGCGGTAAGCTGGCTGGGCTGGATGTAACCCGCCATATCGCAAGCGATCTTCAAGGCTTCGCGATCATTGGGAAAGTCCAGTGGAATCGCTCCCGCAGAAACGTGACACGCGGTGATGCAGTTATTGCGAGTCACTTCGCGATCGATAGCCTCCACGACACGTCGATGGCACATCTGTGCGAGACCAATACCTGACGCATTGCCATGAGTCGCTTCGGTGAGCGAGCGAACATAGATGTGATGCAAGTTGGGCTTATCGCCATTCACAGCGGCGATGTCGTTGTACTTACGACCAACCACGTTCGTGTCCATGCCCGTACCAGAAATGTTCTTCCCCATTTGATCGACGATCAGCAGCTCTGCGTGATCAAAGGGCAACTTGGGCATCCATGCTTTCACCTGCGCCAACAGCGATGGCTCAACGGCTTCAATCTCATTAGCCTTGACGGCTACCAACGACGCAGTTTCTTCATAAGCGTTTTCAAGAATGGCAAGACCAGCCAAAATCTTGCACCGCTGAACAACCGTCTGAGCGACGGAACGAACGATTTGATCGAAGGAGTAGTTGGAGATAACTCGGTGATAAACTTCAGCGCCTTGCTGTTTGCCAAGTCCAATGAGCATCATCTTCATCAAGCCGCTTTCGATGGCTCCAGCAAAGCGAGTGTGCGGCTTAATTCGATTGAGCACCAAGACTTGATCGGCTTGCGAGGCAACGCGATCAAAGTAAACCGGAAAGCCTTCGGCAGCTTGCGTCACTTCGATGACATCCATCGACGATTCAATGGGACAGCCCATCAACGCCTCGGTAACACCAAGACTTTCCAAAACGCCAAGTTGCCCCGTGGCTGATCCGCCACCGTGACTTCCCATCGCTGGCACCAGCTTGGGCTTGGCTCCACGCGTCTTAAAGAAATCGACACAACTGCGAACAATCACGGGCAAGTTGGCGATGCCGCGACTGCCCACGGTGATGGCCACAGTCTGACCGATGAGGTCTTGTTGGACAACAGAACTCAGTTGAGCGGCGACAGTGGCGGGAATATCCGTAACGACTGGACGAGGAAAGCTCTGGCGGACACGGAAGAACTTTGGAAGGTGATCATTGCCCATTTTCAGGTGATTTCTTTTTGCTTTTCTCAATAGCCCGTTCAATCTCGGCAAGCTGGCCTTTCATCGATAGGCTGTGAGGCGATCCCGCGACCGCTTGCTTTTGATATTCCAGAGCCTCATCTAATCGTCCAGCGGCCAGACAGCAGCGAGCCATCGTGTCTAGGTATGTGTGCATCTTGGGATCGAACTCCAGCGACCTTTGACTGAGATAGATCGCCTCTTCGACGTTAGTCTCGCAATTGGCCAGCAACCAAGCCAACTGATTACAATACTCAGCTAGACGCTGTGTGCTGCTGAGCGCACCGACAGCTTGAGTGATCGTGTTTTCCGATTCGGCGACATCTGATCGGTACTTGTCGACTAACTTGTTGAAGTGAGTTCGGAAGGCAGCCTTCTCCTCGGGAGTCTTGGCAATGCGATAGAGGGCTATGATGATATCCGGATTGGCTTCATGGCTTTCTTCATTCTTTTGACAAGCAATCAAGAGTTCGGCGACAGCCTTCTCGCGATTTCCCTTTTCGCTGGCATCTAATGCTTGGTACCAATGATAACTGGCCAGCATGTACGAAAAATCGTCCGCCAATGGTAGATTGCGATCGGCAGGAGGCGGTTGGGAGACGATTTTATCCATCGTTTCAATCGCCTTACCGTACTGTTTACTATCGCGATACAGTTCAGCCAGCTCTAGGCGAATTCCATTTTCGGACTTTGTCTCTAGCTTGATCGCCTCGTCCAGTTCTGCGATCGCCCAATCGAACTGTCCGCGTTCCTTGAGTGATCGCGATATATTGACGCGTTGAATTGCTTGAATCTCTGGCACGCTGTTCCGAGCTAATTGATTCATCAAAGCCAGTCTGGCGATGGGGATTTGGCGAGCCTGATCGGCAAACTGATTCGCCTCTACTTCGTTGCCAAGCTTGCGATGGGCTTCAGCCATCAAATAGAGCAACTGAGAATTCTCTCGATCAAACAAACTTGCCGGTCGAGCTTTTTGTAGCTGGAGCCCAGGCTGAGGATTGGCAAACTTCTCGGTCTCTTCCGTCTGCGTCGAGTCGAAAAGATCGATCACCAACTCAGGTAAATCAACCGAGAGTGCCCAGGTGCAGTATTAATGAACTGCGTGAAGATTTTGCGTTGCCAGTGATGTGCTTTTCCTTGCGACCGCTAAGGCTTGGTCGCGATCTTGATCGCTTCGAATCCAACCAACGAGCCACTCGTAAAATTGGAGCACCTGCAACTTTTGCTGCATGAATGCTTGGTCGCGACTACCCTTGAGCAAGTAGTTTGAATTGCTCGTGTTCTTCAGATCGGCACCTAAGCGATCCGCATAATTGGTCCAAACATTGAGATCAAAGGCTAGTGAACCAACCGCCTGCTTAGAATATGTCTCCAGCCATTGGGTTGCAGGGCGATTAGCGTTCCCCAAAGTCAAGAGGATCGATTGAGCCAACTTCTCGCGACGCGATGGTTCGATACTGGTAAGCTTCTTCAGTAGCTCCAGTGCTGCAGCTCGTGAACATAGCTCACTGTTTTCAAACTTTGCCACACGCGTCAGCGCTAGCATCGCATCGTCGGTGGCGAGGTTAGCGAGTTCCAATAGTCGAGTCTGTCGATTGTTCAAGTCCAAAGAGCTGTAGTCTTGTAGTCGCGTCCGTACTTCATGCGAATCCGACTCGAGCCACCAAGTCACATTCTGACTTCGCAATAAGTACTCAGCGCTTCGAGCGATCTGAACGTTGGAATGGTCCAGTGCGACTCGCAACTGTTCGTAGGCTGGCAATCCGATTCTGTCGAGCATTTGATGCGCGTTCACACGAACGCGATAGTTCTCATGCCCCAGTTGTTCAATCAGTCCCGCAATTTGAGCTTCCAAGCTCGATCGATTGGCCGCGATCGGCGAGTCATCGGCGCACAACCTACTGGAAGAAACCGTGTTGGAAAGCAAACAAGCTAACACGATGGCGATTCGAGCGTAGGTGCTTCGTAATTCCGTAAGCATGTCAGCATCCGATGATTCTGAGGAATCTTAAGTTTATTCAGCTAAGTTTATTCAGCCGGGACTACCCTCAATTATACCCCAAAACGCACTTTCAGGGCTATGTGAGCCGGCGGTGGGTATACGGATCGATTTTCCGGACTAGCCGAAATACCGCTCGGCTGCCCTAGAAGGCCAGAGCATCGCCGAACTTGTCGCGTTCGTTTTGCGTCAAGCGATACATGTCATGAAGTAATTGCATATCGCAGGGGCGCTGCTGGACTTTTCGCCGAGAAAACATCCGCTGTTGTGTAGCGATCATGACCTCGGGCGGCAAAGTTGTCATCTGACCAAACAGCCTTGCGTAATTCACAAAGCTGGGCACGTTGCTAGTGACAAACCCATACATCATGCTACAAACGCCGATCACCTTGCCAGTGAAAATGCCCGTGTTGATCGCTGTCTTGCTGTAGTCTCCCATGACACATCCCAGGAACTGCATTCCCGTCGCAGACTTTCCGTGAGGATACTCCATGTTGACTGTGCCGTAGGTATTCTTGAGGTCGCTATTGCAAGTTCCCGCGCCTAAGTTGATCCAGCTTCCCAAGTAGCTATGCCCCAAAAATCCATGGTGCTGTTTGTTCGAGTAGGGCTCGACAATCGCAGCTTCGACCTCTCCACCGATCTTCGTTGTGTGGCCGAGTGAGACCTGATCCTTGATGGCAGCATGCTCAAGAATCTTCGCATTGCGGCCAATGTAGATAGGGCCTCGCAGCAATGTGTAAGGACCGACGTAGGCATCGCGATCAATAACGATAGGACCCTTGCTGGTATCGGTGATGACAAACTGATCCAGTTTGGCTCCCTCCGCCATGAAGACGCCGTCTGCCTTCTGCTGATATTCTTCAGAGTGTTCCAATCGGAATTGCAGATTGTCCCCGATGTGCTGCATGTTCGCTGCGATCACTTCATGGGGAAATGTCATCAGCTTCAGCGGAGCTTGTCGGGTTTCGAAATTGTGAGCCGAGAGCAAAAACGACTCGATGCTCGACGAAGCTTGTTGAGCGATCCATTGCCAAGTCCAGCCGGGATTCACGATGGCCGCAACTTGATCGCCGTCCCAAACTATGCTTGGCCCCGAACTACCAGCGGACTTTAGTAATTGCTGTAGAGCGTTTAGAGTCGTGACGTTGGGAGTCAGCCGAGCGTTCAAGACTAGAGTCGGCCCATGCGAATGTTGGTTAGTGTCGCTGCCAAGTTGTACCAAGTCGGGATAGTCCAGTTCAACGAGTGCTCGCAAGTGAGGCCGAACAATCGCAGCCATAGGTTGATCGAGCATGCGAACCAAATCTAACAGCCGATACGATCCAACTGTGATGCAACAAGCTGGCCGAGCTGTAGTGATCGGAAAGAGCTGTAGAACGGTTGCGTCTTCAAACAATAGCACTGACACTGAGTTGTTCCCGACTAGCGATTTTGGGCGTTGGCCGGACCGTTGAAATTGGCCAAAGATACGGTGGGAAACGACAATAACATCGTATTGAACTGTTCGATTTGCTTCTTCTCAGCGGCGCTTAGCGAATAGGTCGGATGAATGCGGCTGACCATCACGACTTCTCGACCTCCAGCGAACACGGTGCGTTTGATCTCGCTTGGAATCGACTCTCGCTCGCTAATGGCTTGGTTCAGTTGTAGCCGCGCAAATGGCGGTGGTGCCGATCCGCGTGATTGCCAAGCGTTCATCAGTGCGCTGGCGTTTGCAAACGTTGCGTATTGAACGGCGAATTCAGGAGCGGCTGGCTGTTGTAACTTTGCGTCATAGCGAATGAAACGCTTGCCTATAGAAATCAATCCCGTTGCCGCATCGAAATTTGTTTCAGCCGCATCTTCAATCTTCTCCGGGCCGCCTTCGGCCTGGAGTAGCTTGTTCTTCGCGCTCTCAATTCCGTTTTGCAGTTCTTGAAGATTGATCCGAGTCTGCATCTGACGCTGGGAATCCAGCAATGTAATACGGTTGTTGATTGCGTCGACTACCAAAATTCGATTCGGAGTCTCGCGCGAATAGTCGAAGGCACTTCCGCCGCTGAAGAGCGTGACAGTTTGATCGATGGGCTTAGCCTTGCCGGCTTCCATCACGTCCGTTTCGATGCGAAAGTCGGCTGTCTGCTGAGCGGTAGCCGAAACGTTACTACAAAGTAAGGCCACCATCGCTCCTTGAACGAACCGCAGTAAACTGTGCGACATGATTATCAACTGCCTTGCGCTAACTGCCATGAAGAACTTGTTTTTGGTAGAGCGTTTCATCGATTGAGCGTTGTGATCGATGTAACTCCATACTCTTGATCGTGTGACTCTACCAAGCCGCGAAGGTCCAAGTCCAGTTCGAAAAATGCTGCCTAAACCAAGTTCAGAACCTTCGTGTGAATCTATTGGGAACGGAACTAGCGCAGGATTCCTTGCGAATCCGAACGCAGCCCAGAGAATCTTGAGCCATTACCCCAATCCAAGACCTGAATGGTGTTCGATTGAGTCCCTTGTTGACGAGCGGTCGAAGTACCAGCGGGATTGTTTCCGCTGGATGAAGTCCCGCCGGAAGGTCGCAGTCCGACCATGCCCGTTGAATTGTGAGCTGGATTTTGGACTGGGTTGGTTGTGGTTGCATTTGCAATCTGAGCTGAGTTGGTACCGCTTAAACTACCAGCGGGAACGCCGCCAAAGTGATTGTGAGGCGGGATGGCCGTTGCCGGTTGTCCGCTAGCTTGACGAAGTTGAGTTTGATAAAAACTCTCGCCCGAGGAAGTAGTTTGCGATTTTGGACTAACAGAATTTCCAGCGAAGGTCGCTGAACCAGCGTTTGGATCGAAGGCTATCGAGCTAGCCGCCTGACCTGATCGTTGCTTGCCGAAATCGTTGTTGGCTGGTGGTAGGTTGGATGCGATGTTGTTCGCAACAATGTCATTGGTAGAGTTCGAAGCGATGTGCGAAGGTAAGAGGTCCAAAGATCGTGGATCGGAGCTCAGTCGTCCAGGCTCTATTTGTCCTAGATTGGAATTGGCAGCGACTGTAGTGTTGTCTATCGGCCGACTTTGGACAGCAGGCCTTACAACGGCTTCGTTAGCTGATGCAGCTACGACTGAAGCGTTACTGCGCTTGGCCAACCCTGGAGCGTAGGCCAACAAGTCCTTAGGACTTCCGTCTCGCAACCACTTGTTCCACTTGTCTTGAAAGTCCCAAATCGATTCGTAGGCGTAGTGTTTGTTCAGTGCAGCTTTCCAGTTTTCGCTCCTCATTCCGTTTTCAATAAACCTCACGAACTCCTGCGGGCTGCTTTGGTCGATCAGGAATTGAACAGCCGAGTGCCCCTGAGCGTACAGAGGAAGAATGTCTTTAGGATAGTCTTTGAGTTCAAACATTTGGTTGAACGCTAGACCGCGACCATGCTGAAGGAACTCCTTCAAGTAATGACGATGCTTTTTCTTTTCAGCTTCGTGCTCCACTGTTGTGGCAGCGCCTTCGTCAGCCCACCTTGGAACGTACTTGTTCAGCTTGCCAAAGTACGATGCAAAAATCGTGTGCGAAATTTCGTGAGGCAAAACGCTATCCAAGATTCGCTCGCGCGTGCCTTGGACGATCATTTGCCAGTCACTGGCAACACTCCTTGCGACCGTAAATCGTGTTTCGCCGCTAGCGCCTAGATTCGGCGCGTCGTGAACATGAATGGGGCAACGATAGGACCATGTAGGTAGTTCTTGTCCCAGCCAATGGATCGCCAATTCGCGACGGGTTCGTTCGGCAGTTTCGGAAACTTCCTTGGCCCAAGCTGCATCGTTGGCAAAGACGATGAAGTTCGCTGACTCGGCAACAGCTTGGCCACGCCCGCCATTGTTCGCAGCCGCTTTGGGAGCAGGCTTGGGCGCGTTGTTCTCAAGCGGCAGAGATGGGGCAGGCCAACCAGCGGCTGAGGCAGAGCCGCCGAATCGGCCTTGGTTCATTGCCGCTTGTGCAGTCATTCCGCGCGGCATCATTGAATTGGGTGAAATGTTCTGTGGCATCACGCCGGGTTGCATGATTGCCTGTGGTGCCATCGCCTGAGCTGGCATTCCCTGTGGTGCCATCGCGTAAGGCGCTGCACCATACATGGGCATCGGTTGAGGCAATACGGCGACTTGCTGAGGCACCATCATCGGGGACGATGGATAGTACTGTGCCTGCGCAGCCAAAGATAGGGACGTAGCCATAGCTAGCCCCAACAAAGGGTTCCAACGGCGAGCATCCATGCTCTGATCTCCTTGTGGTGCCAGTGTCTCACCAATTCAGCCAAGCGCGGGAGCCTAGTCGAATTGATCATCCATCTTGCGATGCAAACACCAGCGGGGTCTCCATTGCCCGCGATCTCCTTTCGCGAACAGGGCGGAGTCTAGGCAATGACAATTGATCGTCGATAGGTCAATCACAGCCGTTACAACCGTTTTCTTCGGTAAAGTTCAGCAATTTGTGTTGCGGTTGCTAGCATCAAAATCTCTGCTTTTCGTTGATGCCGCTCGCAGGGGTGTACGTTTAGCGGTGCGGCGAAAGCTGTTACCCAAGACGTGCGCTTCCACGAAGAATCGTTTAACGGCAAGCCGCAGGCGACTGAGTATGGAAGTCCTCGATTTCGCGAGCAGTCGCCTGCGGCTTGCCGTTAAACGAATTAGCTCAATCATTAGCAGAGCTGCCCACTGTGATGAATCTCTCCGCCAACCTCAACCTCCGCTCGATCGCGCTGCTTTGGCGTCGATTCGTCGCTGCCAATGCGAGAGTTGGCTTGTCGAGGAACGTTGGGTTGATCTGTTGGATGTTGGCAGCCTTGGGCAGTTGTTTTCTAGCGTACGTCGTTCGAATGCATCGCATCGACCATGATGCCTTTCATGAGATGGCGCTGTTTCGTGAGTGGTTAGCTACAAGTCAGTTTCCCACAGGCGATGTTTTCGCATATACACCCACAGTCAATCCGGCTGTACATCACGAGTGGGGCACTGGCGCGGTACTTTACTTCGCAACCATTGGTACTGGAATGGGTGCGATCGGATTAGCGATTCTCAGGCTGCTTCTGATCTGTAGTTTATGGCTCTTGCTTTATCGCGTCGCTCGTATGCGCGGGGCTCATCCAATCGTCTTTGCCGTAACCAGCTTCGTCGTGTTTCCCATGCTGTGGGTAGGCTTTGCAACGATACGAGCTCAGCTATTCACCCTGGTTTTCATTGCCGTACAAATGTGGATGCAAGAGCTAGACTGGCGAGGACGTAAGGCTTGGATCATTCTTTGGCTGATAATGCTGGCAGCTTGGTTAAACATGCATGCTGGATTCGTCGTGGGTATTGGGATGATGGCGATTCACTTTACTGAGCGTTTCGTTTCCGAGTCTTTCCGCCACAATGTGCGATCTGCATTCCGTCAAACATGGCACATGCTGGCTGCTGCTCCCATCGCACTTGCTCTACTGCAATTGAATCCCTACGGCAGCGACTATATTCCTTACTTAATTCATGCCATACGGATGCCGCGACCGTTGATTACAGAGTGGCAACCGCTTTGGAACAACTACGCGCCCGTGATCACCATGTTGGCATTCGTGGGTTCGGTGGTCACATTCGCTTACTGCATGCGACATCTCAAGCACTTGGTGCGGATGCGTGGAGCACTGACCATCGCGATCTGTTGCTACATGGCCCTTCGGCACATTCGTCACGGATCGATCTTTGCGGTTGTTTGGATCGCCTATGTACCAGCGTGGCTCAGCCGAACCGCAGCCGGCAAAAGCCTAGTTTCGATCTGCCAGCGGTGGCAAAGTGGCTTGATCAGAGCTTGCCAAGTAACCGTTTTAGCAACTCTGGCTTTCGCGACTTATCATCACGCTTGGATTCCCAGTCTCCCGCCACGGCCTATCTACTCGAGTTCGTGCTATCCGTCTGAAGCCGTTGCCTATCTCCGCGAAAATCAATTTTCGGGCAATGTATTGACGCCATTTCAAATCGGTGCGTATGTTTCTTGGGAACTCTATCCACAAGTCAAAGTGAGTTTGGACAGTCGGTACGAAGTTGCCTATCCAGACCATCTGGTCAACGAGCACGTATACTTTATCAAAGCGCGCGGCGATCAATGGCAGAACCTTCCGAATCGCTATCCCACCGACCTAGTCTTAATTCCAACGAGCGCACCAGTCCACGATCACATCAACAAGCTAACTTCGCAAGAGTCGTATATGGAGCGTGACCAAGCAAAGCAAGCCTGGAAAGTGGTCTACCGCGATGATTCGTACACGATACTGGCCAATGAACGTAGTGCACAACAATTGCCGGAAGTGGATCGTCGGAACCAGGTACTCAAGGACCGGGTCGGCGAGGTCTTCTCGCAATCGCTCTCGCATTGGAATCATGCCAAAGACTCCCCTGGGCGTTAGAACTCGGAGAATCGGTTGTAGCGTTTAAAGCGACTGTTCTTCACTAACACCAAAATCTCGCTTTAACATTCTTGAGCACAGGCAACCCGCGCAACTACGGCAAGCTAAGTTCCACAGTCCCATCGTATATCCCTTCGGATCCACAGTGGAACGTGACTATGATCCCAACCGATCCAACATGGCTTGCCACTTATGGCGAGTTCAGTGACCACACGGATAAGTTGAACACTCCAATTGCTCCTCCGAGTGCGAACTCTACCATGAACGGTGCCCAAGCGAACTTCGTTAATCCAATCAATCCTTCTCTGGAAGCGATTGAAAGTTTGCCTCATATAGGCATGCTCTCGCCCGAAAACTATGATCCAGGTTCGGCACCTCGTCCCGAGCCTAAGCAGTTGGATGGTCAATACACGCGAGAAATCCAGCGCGAGCTTTCGTACTACAAGCAGAAGGCGATCGAGCAGGACATCGAGATCTTTGAAATGCGGGCGCTGCTTCAATCCGGCAAGGGGTTGAGCAACATTCTGAATCTAAAGCAACTTCTCGAAACCTTCATGGCGGTGGTTCGCGAAAAGTACAGCGCAGTCAACACCGCTGTGCTGCTCAAGGACGATCTCGAAAACGCAGAAGATTGGTTTCGAGTCAAAGCCTATTACGGATTGGCCGACAAGTTCAAGCATCCGAGCGGGCTTGTCGAGTCGATGTTCATGTACAAGTTTCCCAAGAACAATGGACTGCTGTGGCAGTTGATTCAACAGGGAAACGTCTTTAGCGTCCGCGATATGCTTCGAGGGCCTCGTTTCAAGCACTCTTGGCGACAATGGAACATCGACGTTCTTAAGTCGGACGTTTGGTGCCCCTTGATCAAGAGCGGTGAAGTCCTTGGGATTCTCACCATCGGCGAGCGGGAAGATGGAACGCAGATTCCTGAGAGCGACTATGCGTTCATTCAAGAGCTGGCTTCGATCGCGATCACCAATATCGATTCGACGCTTAAGTACGAGAAGAACGAACGCATTCTGAAGAACATTCAGACGTTGTACGATGTCAATCAGCAGATCGCCAATGTCAACGACTTCAAGAAGCTGTGCATCGAAACGCTAAGCAAAGCTGTGGACGTTCTGATGACGCAGAAGGGCAACTTGATGATCTACAACAAGATCACACGCAAGTTGGAGATCCGCGTCGTTTGGGGCAACATTCCATCCAGCGTTCGCGACGAAATCAACAATGGATTGGTAGAAACAAAGTCTTTCGATATCGGCGAGGGAATTGCTGGAACATGCGCGGAAACGAAGAAGCCGATTCGTGTTAACGATCGCACGATGATTCCACAGGTTGGACAACACGAAGTGTATTGCATGGCCAGCGTTCCAATTCTGTACGGAAATGAATTGGAAGGCGTGATCAACATGACCAACAAGGTCATGATCGATGAAGAAGGAAACAAGGTCCTTGATCCGTTAGGACGATTTACCGAGGAAGATCTTTCGCTGTTGCTTGGATTGGCGGATCAAGCGGCCGTGAACCTCAACAAGACTCGCATCTACAGTCAATCGATCACGGACCGACTGACGGGGCTGTTCAACAGCCGACACTTCGAGCAGGTCTTCTTTGACGCAGTCAACGACTCTGTGGTCGGCAACAAGCCTGTCACAATTGCAATTTCCGACATCGACCATTTCAAAAAGTTCAATGATCAATACGGACACGCTGCGGGCGATGAAGTGCTCAAGCATGTCGCGGAGATCTTTAAGTCTTGCGTGAGACCACACAAGAATGACTTGGCATTCCGCTATGGCGGCGAAGAGTTCTGTATGGTGCTTCCCGATACGACGCCTGCCGAAGCGATGAAAGTCATGGAGGAGTTTCGCAGCAAGGTGGCCGCCACCAGCTTGGAACACACTGGCCAAAAGTTGGAAGTGCGAGTCTCCGTCGGCATGGCGACCTCCATTCTCGATTCGGTCAGCAGCAAGGATCTGTTCGAGAAGGCAGACGAAACGCTGTACGCTTGCAAGCGTGGCGGACGAAATCAAGTCCGACACTTTGCCAACGGTCGTCACATCCCGTTTAGCTCGTCTGGGTTGATCGAAGCTATCGACAGCTCTTACCAAGCCAGCTCTGACGTGACCATCTAATCGCCCGCGGTAGCGGCTCGGGCTAATGCTCGATCGCTACGCCAACTCAGGTCAAACTCAACTCAGGAAAACTCCCCGCAGTTCAACCTAGGCAGTTCAACCTAGGCAG
>CAYWNG010000055.1:0-3717 GCA_964458685.1 uncultured Pirellulaceae bacterium | reverse complement strand
AACTCAACTCAGGAAAACTCCCCGCAGTTCAACCTAGGCAGTTCAACCTAGGCAGCTCAACTTAGGAAAGCTCAACTCAAGTCTTTTCCCAACGGTTGTTGCTGAGTTATGCAATGCACGTTGCCGCCGCCGAGCAAAATCTCTCGGCTGGGAACCATGACGACTCGATGATTCGGAAACAGCTTTTGCAGCGTTGCTGCTGCGACGCTATCGGTGGGGTCATCGAAGGCAGGCAGGATTAGCCCGCCATTGCAAAGATAAAAATTGACGTACGAAGCGGCCAGTCGCGACCCCGGAAGTCGCTGCTTGCAATGATACGATCGATCGATATCCGCGCTTTCATCTTCGCTACTGATGATTGGCGAAGGTAAGGGCAGCTTGTGTACGACGATCTTGCGACCTTGAGCGTCGGTTGCTTGGTTGAGATATTCGATCGCAGTTTGACACCGTTGGTACTGAGGGTCTGAACGATCGTCCGTCCAGGCCAACAGGACTTCACCAGGCTTAACGAAACAAACCATGTTATCGACGTGACCGTCAGTTTCGTCTTCGCAGATGCCTTCGGGAATCCAGAGTATCTTTTCGACTCCCAGGTATTCTCGTAAGATGCGTTCTATGGTTCGCTGGTCAAGATGCGGATTGCGATTGCGGTTCAGCAAGCACTCTTCGGTCGTCAACAGCGTTCCTTCACCGTCCACATGAATCGCGCCACCTTCCAACACAAATCCGTCGGTTCGATAGCGATCACAGCGCTCGATCTCTAGAATCTTCCGCGCGACTTGATCGTCTAGGTCCCAAGGAAAGTAGAGACCACCTTCTAAACCGCCCCACGAATTGAACGTCCAGTCGATGCCGCGAATTTCACCCTTTGCATTGATAACAAATGTTGGCCCCGTATCGCGACACCAAGCATCGTTGGTGGACATCTCTACAACACGGATAGGATATTTTGTCTTTAGATGCCCGAGCGATTCGACTGCGTTGTAGTACTGATCCGCCGAGGCGCAGACGGACACTGGCTCGAACTGTGCGATGGCAGCCATGACCTGTGTGAAGGCGCGCTGAGCGGGCTTCGCTCCCAGTCGCCAATTGTCTGTGCGTTCAGGCCAGATCATCCAAGTCTGTTTATGAGTGGCCCACTCGGGAGGCATGAAAAAGCCATCGTGATGCGGAAGGGTGCGCAGAGTTTGGCTCACTGACTGCCGTCCTTTGGTAGAGTCTTACCGTCTTTGGTTAGCAGCGAACCGTATAGATCGATTCGGCGATCGCGGTAGATTCCCCAAGCGAGCCGCTTGGCAGCAACCGCATCGAGATCGAATGAATGCGTGAGTATGGCCTCCTCGGTTTGATTGGCCTCCTGAACCTTGGCACCTGTTTCGTCAGCGATGAATGAGCTGCCGTAGAAAGTGATCGAGAAGTCTCCTTCAGTTTCGGTTCCGATTCGATTGGAGGCAATCAGCGGAACGATGTTTGAAGCAGCGTGACCTTGTTGGGCGCGTTGCCAATGCTCGCGCGAGTTGATCGTGGCATCATGCGGCTCGCTGCCGATAGCTGTCGGATAAAACAACAGTTCCGCGCCCTGCAAAGCCATCGCTCGTGCGCATTCGGGGAACCATTGATCCCAACAAATACCAACGCCGATGGTTGCGTACTGTGTCTTAAAGACTTTGAAGCCTGTATCACCAGGAGTAAAGTAATACTTCTCGCTGTAGCCGGGGCCATCGGGAATATGACTCTTGCGATAGACGCCCAACTGCGCCCCATCGGCATCCAGGATAACTACGCTGTTATAAAGGCAGTTACCGGCTCGCTCGAAAATGCTGATCGGTAACACCACTTGAAGGTCGCGTGCAATCGCTGTGAAATGGCTGACAGCTTTGTTCTCGCTGATTGGCTGAGCGAACTCCAGGTATTCGGGTTTCTGCTTTTGACAAAAGTAATTCCGCTCGAATAGCTCTTGCAGCAGGATAATCTGCGCGCCACTCTTTGCGGCTTGCCGAACAAGCTTTTCACCACGAGCGATATTCGCATCGACATCCCATCCGCCAACCATCTGTGTGGCAGCGACCGTAACCTTTCGCATTCAGCACTCCTCGTTGCAGGCATCCGTTGAATCCCAGCGGATTTCAAGTCCGCTTTGAGCCTCTTATGATACCGTTTTCGCAACAAATGCCGAGGTAGTGCTAGCCGTGTTGATCGCGGGAGCCGTACAAAAACAGGCGCTCTGATGGAGAGCTGTTCTCAAAATAAGTCCGCCGACTGCGATTTACGCCATCCCAGCTCGCTCTTTCGGATCTTTCAAGCCGTGAGCCAACTTCGCCAAAGCTTCTGTTTCGATTTGACGAACGCGTTCACGAGTCAAACCGAGCTCTGAACCGATCTCTTTAAGCGTATGTGACTGTTGGTCGCCCAATCCGAAACGCATCTTGAGCACGGTTGCTTCCCGAACATCCAACGTGTCGAGCAGTTCTAGAACCGTGCTGAGGACGTCATGATCCAGCAGCTCTTCGTCGGGAGCCTTCAATCTTTCGTCCATAACCATCTCGCCCAGTGACCATCCAGCGTCAGTCTGATCGCTTTGCGGCGCACTATTGTAGATCTGGATCGCTTTCTTGATGATCGGCAACTTCTTGCGAGGCAAGCCGAGGATTCTACCGACCTCTTCTTGAGTCGGACCGCGCCCCAGCTCTTCCGTCAATCGCGCAGATGCTCGACGCCATTTCGACAGCAGCTCGACCATATACGCCGGAATGCGGATGGTCTTGGCGGAGTTGATCAAAGCGCGTTTGATGGACTGCTTGATCCAGTAGCTGGCGTAGGTGCTGAAGCGAGTGCCCATGTCGGGATCAAAGCCTTCAACAGCTCGAAGCAGACCCAGGTTGCCTTCTTCAATCAAGTCTTGAAGAGCCAGACCTTTTCCGACGTAACCGCGAGCGATGTTGACAACCAAACGCAGATTGGCGCGAACCATGTGGTCTCTAGCTTCAACGTCGCCATTGGCGATACGTCGTGCCAGCTCGCGTTCCATCTCTGCATTCAACAAGCCTGTCTCGTTGATTTCGCGGAGGTACGTTTCCAGTGGTGATTGAGCCGATGGTCCGTCATCGGAGATAAATTGGCGGCGCGAGCTAACCTTCAGATCTTCATCTGGAATTTCGATCAGGTCGTCCATGTTGTTGTCGAGATCGGACATGACGGTTCAATCAGGGTAAAGGGGAACGCGGACTTACGCTATAAAACACGAGCCGCATCCTCCTAACGCAGCGTGTCCATTGGCAAGTTACTTCTAAATGCATCAACCTACAGTCCCCGACCGTCGTCATCCTGATGAACGGTCAGTTCATGAACCACTTCACGCTAGCCCCACACCTTCAATCCGCTTGCGGGGTTGGGTGTAGTACAAATGGAG
This sequence comes from uncultured Pirellulaceae bacterium, assembly GCA_964458685.1. GTDB lineage: Bacteria > Planctomycetota > Planctomycetia > Pirellulales > Pirellulaceae > Aureliella. The sequence goes on along the minus strand of CAYWNG010000055.1, from coordinate 308 downwards.
CAGCAGCCAAGAGCCATCGGAGCTCGACTAAGTAGCCCAGTCAGCTCATCTCTGCTCGCGAAGCTAGCATTCTTTGGTGTGACAGAAGGTATCGGCTTGCTAGCAATAGAAATCTAGCTTTCGTGAAAGACTGCCGCCAAAATCGATTGTGCCGTTAAGTCGGGACGATTGAGCAGGTTGTGCGGGGAGTAGTTGCAATCAAGATGCAGGCGGGGAGACTCTTGAACCGTAGAGGCTAGTTTTGATATTGGGCTGTTTGGATTTAAGGCCGAAGGCCTGACACAACCTCTGCCGGTGTCGAAGGCACC
>CAYWNG010000054.1:0-18513 GCA_964458685.1 uncultured Pirellulaceae bacterium | reverse complement strand
GATATCTCCTAGGTAGCGACCAGGAGCCGACTGACTGATTAACTTGGTCTTTCGACGCATCTGTGGATCGATCACCGTCAGCTCGACTTCGGCTTGATTGAGGAACTGCCCCAACGGATCAGCCGCATCAATGGCCCATGTCGCCAATTCTCCACTGCGCTGCGATTCAACCGAGATGCCCCGAGCGTCGCTTTTGCGCATGACTTGCCGAACGACTTGAGTCCAGAACTTGCCATAGCCGGGCCATGTCATCCATTCAGCCGCCCAGCGAGTCTTGGCATCGGAAGTGAACGCAGCCGACATACCCAAACCATAACGCCACCAAGACAACAGCGGATCGCCCTTCTCCGTTGCTAAAATGATCTCGCTAGTCGGCTTGGGTCGCGTCATGACATAGCCCAACAGAAACGGAGCTGACTGTAAATCGATATCCGCCAGCGCATGCGTTGCTCGAATCACCTGAGGCACGAAAGGCTGTTCGTCGATAGCTGACTTGCTGGCCGTGACTGTCTCTTTAGCGAAGATTTGCGGAACTTGGGCTGGGTCGCTGGTAAAGTAATAGCGACCTTTTCCGACTCGAGCGATCTGTTCCAGTACTTGAGTGTCTGAACCATCTCCCACAGCAACAGTCGACACGGTCATGCGAGCCGATGCCATCTGCTGAGCGATCCCTTCAAAGTCTCCCGGCGTTGAAATTCCATCGGTCAAGAAGATAGCATGCTTGAGCTTAGCCTGAGTCGCTTGCAGAATTTCGAACGTCTGCTCCATCGCGGGATACATGTTGGTTCCGCCAGCCGGTTCGATGCGAGAGATCTCGTCGCAGATCTTGGCTTTGTTGGAAGCCGGCTGCATCTCACTAACGACATAGGTCTCATGATCGAAGGCCAAGACAGCAACTTGATCGCGACGCCCCAGCAGTTCCACCGCAGCTCGCGCGGCTGATTTCGCCATCTCAATTTTGTCACCAGACATCGAACCCGATCGGTCGACAATCAACACCATTCCAAGCGACGGCTTTTCCTTCTCTTTTTCGAAGTCGCTGCGGACAGGCAAGATCTCTTCGAGCGTCGTTTTGTAGTACCCACCCAATCCAAAAGACTGTTCTCCGCCCAGCATGATAAAGCCGCCGCCAAGCTCCTGAACCCATGTACGAGCCAGTCGCATTTGCTGTTCGGTGAGAGCTGTTGCAGGAACATTCGACAAAATCAATGTCTCGTAGTTTTGCAAGTCCGACAGCGTCTCAGGCATACCTTGCGGCGGTCGAACGTCGACTTGAATGCCTTCATCTTCAAGCGCATAAGCCAGTTCTCGAATTAGATTGGGATCGCTCTCAATCACCAACACTCGCGGCTTGCCCGACGCATACACCAAACCTGCTTCGCTATTGTTATCCAGCAGTTTGTCTTGGCTGAGCCCTGATATGCGGACTTGGAAGACCGCCAGACGATCGCGCTCGATCGACTGTTGAAAGCGGAAGCGATTCTCTCCCGACTTAATCTTCTTCTTTTCGCTGACCACCTTGTGATCGCCTCGAAAAACTTCGACCAAACCTTCGTCGTCGTGATTGGATTGAATCACTACCTCCACCATAAACGGCTCGCCTTCACGAACTTCAGCAGGCACGCGAACTTCGGCAACTTGAACTTCCGGTTCAGAGCTGGATGGAAGGGCAATCGTGGAAATGGGAACGCGGCTGTTGGTTGCAGCAGACAGCGAGTCTCCAAGGGTCTCGTTGCCATCCGAAACCAAGACGATATGCGGCACATAACCTGGAGGCATGTAACCGGCGGCGGCTTGAATAGCCGCTGCGATATTCGTATCGTTCAGATACTTCTTACTTGGGTCGTTCAGCACCAGAGCCGCGGGAGCAGATGGGTTGCCTTCCGAGTTGGTAGGCAGTGTGGTCGATTGATCGGCTGGATCAGTCGGCGCTACCCCACTGCCCTGCTCTTCTCTTGCTTGGTCTGATTGATTTTGCACCAGTTGATCGAGTTCGACGATTACTTCGGTGGACTTGGCAAAGGGCAACACCGACACGCGATGATCGCCTTTGCTCTTAGCGACTTCTGCGGCCAAGGCATTCCACTTCTGCTTAGCTTCAGTACCAACGCTGAGGCTGTTATCTTGAAGCAAGATGACAAATTGCTGCTGAGTATCGACCAACCAGTTCAAACCGGCGAGAGCCAAAGCTACACAACTGAGAATCACCAAGCGAATCACCGTCGATACAATTCTCTGACGTCGCGGAAAATCGCTGAGACTTCGCGAAAAGTAAAATAGTATCGCCAGCGCTACGGGGATAAGCAGCGTGAGTAACCAAGGGCGTATTAATTCCAGTGGAATCATGGATGGTTCACGTAATTATTCGTCGTTGATACAAGCACCACTCGACTACCGAGAGAATACAAACAAGCGCCGCCAAATAGAACCAAAGTGGTCGCGTGAACCAACTGGCTTGCAGTTCGGCCGTTGCCTGCGACGGATCCGTGTTCGGACGCAGATCTGTTTCCTCAGCGCTTGCCAAGTTCACCGCAATACTCTGCAGGACAGTTCCGCCACTCAAAGGATCCTCAGCCTGAGCCTTAGACCTGCTTGGGGCGATCCCGGTAGCAACACTCCAAACACCTACTTTTTGAAGCGGACCTGTGATGCCACCGCCCAGTAGTTGAACTGTTTTTTGCGGAGAGACTAACCAACGCGACTGAGTTTCATTGGCCACAATCTTCTCGCTAGTTGCCTTCGTTGTTTCAGCACTTTTTTCAGCAGGTTGATTAGCAGGCGTCGTACTAGCGGCATCAATTCCCGAAGACTCATTAACACTAGATTCAGCTAGTTTTGCATTGCCACCAGCGGCGATCGCCATCTCCAACTGACCACTGCCGCCAGAAAACCAATTAAGCGAGTTGCTAACCAAGATTGGAAAAGCCGTGCGGAAAGTCAAGTCGCTTTTTTCTAAGTTCAAGCTCAGGATCAATCGCTTGGACTGCTCATTGGATTGAGCCGCGAAGACAGTGTCCCCAGTGACGGTACTGGCCAGCTTGATGATCTTGGCGTCTTGAGCAAAGGTCAATTGCCTCGCATCCGGCATCAACACATTATCCAAACGCAGGTGAGTCATCAGCGGCGACTTATCATCCTGTTGAGTGATGATCGGATTTTCTATAGAAGCTCCTGTGGTCCATAAATCACAACTGCTCTCGGGATCGATGATCAAAAGGTTTCCTGGGGGCAGTTTTTCTGGCACCAACTTGTGACAAACTACGATGGTGTCAGCGGGCCACTGTGTCGGTAGCTCTTTCGCGACTGTCAACTTTACTAGTTGGTTGGCTTCGAAGACTTTCTGCAAGAACAAGTTACCCGGCGAAACGACCAGCACATTCTGAATCTTTCGCGGTGGTACTATCGCCCAAGCTCGATCGTCAACAACCAATTGATTCACTTCGGTCGCAACGTTATCGCTGTTTGCCGAATCGTTGGAGTTGCCTTCGCGAGACTTTGCTTGAGACGACTTTGATTTTTCAGTAGTGGACTGCGGCTCACTCTCCGACGCTAAGCGAATTTTGCTGAGCGACGCTGACAGTGTTCCACCTTCTAGCGATGTCTTCTCGAGCGTTCGCGTCCAGGACTCACCGGGCTTAAGCGTTAGGGGCAACACATCGACGGGTACGTTATCGAGTTCCAAGTCGAGTCGACATTGGATTTCGTTGTCCGAGGCGTTGAGCACCGACACTAAGATCTGATAGCCCAAGGCATCAACCAAGCTGCGACGGGCCTGGAACTGAGTGATGCCAACATTCGAAGCTTGAGATGCGAACTGGACATATTGAATATCGATCTTTTGAGCTGGCTTGGTATCCAGCGTCTCTTTCGTAGCGTCAGCCTTAGGCTCATCTTTATCAGCGAGTTGACTGCTGCCGTTCGCTTGCTTTTCTTCTTTACTAGCGTCGTCCTTCGCATTATCGCCCTTATCGCTGCCGTCTTTTGTGGCACTGTCTTTTGTGGCACCATCTTTTGCGGCACTGTCTTTTGCTTCTGAGTCAGGCGACGCAGCGACGACATTCTTTTCCGGAAGCGAATCCAGTTGTTCCACCTTGACATTTTTGTCTGCGCGATCGGCGCAGCCGTCGGTCATCACGATTACTTGACCGTGAGGATGATCGCCGATGAGTTGCTTGGCGAGTCCGATGGCTTGATCCAACGAGGCAACGCTATCGCTGGGCTGAAGATCGTTGATGGCAGCTTTGAGCGTTGGCACGTGTCCGCCCATACCAAGGACGACTTCTGGGCGATTGCTTGCCGAGACGATTGCCACCGAGTCGCTCTCGCGAACTCCATCCAGCACCTTCAGTGCGGCCTGTTTAGCCGCTTCGAATCGCGAAGGCTTGACGTCAGCGGCTTGCATGCTTGCCGACGTATCCATAACCAGCACGATCCGCCGCGCATTGTTGGACTGCCAACTAAAGAAAGGATCTGCCACCGCAAAGACCAGTAGTGCCAGGATGAGAAGCTGAGCCAGCAGCGAAACCAGATGCCTTAGCTTTCGCCACCAAGCTCGTGGCGGTTTTTCGTCGAACATCTGCTTCCAAAATAGATTGGTGGAAACAGGAATCCGTCGCAAACGGACCTTCAAAACATAAAGCAATAGAATCGGCAGAGCGATCAAGCCCAAAAACAGCGCAGTCGGAACAGCTAGAGACATAGTGTTTACCTCCCCGCCGCCGATGCACGCATCATTCGCAGCACCAGTTCATCAAAGGGCACGACTGAGGGCGATTGAGTGCAACTGAGTCCATAGTTGTTGCAATAGTCTCGCACCGATTGTTGATGCTCTTGAAAGAGCTGTTGATAGCGGCGAGCCATCTTCTCTGTGATCGTGACCATTCGCACCGAATCGGTCTCCATATCAACCAGCTCGGCATCGCCAAGCAACCGGGGGTCGGCCTCTTGTGGATCGTGAAGCTGCAAGACATGCGCATCAAAACGGCGCGAACGCAGTTGATCTAAGCCGCGTTGAAATCCATGCTCGTCAAAAAAATCGCTAATGATCACAGCCAGACCAGATCGCGTGCCGCGGTGTACCAGTCCTTGGACTGCTTTTTCCAGGTTCGTATCCTGTCCGTGGGTTTCTACGGACTCAAGAAAACGCATCAAGGGAAGTATCCGAGCTTTCCCGCGTGTCACCGGAAACTCGGCGATAATCTGATCAGCGTAAGCCACTACAGCGATGCGATCCAAGTCGGCCAAGGCGATGTACGCCAACGCAGCAGTCAGATGTCGCGCGAGATCGAACTTCGCTGGCTTTCCGTAGGCCATGCTACGCGAGCAATCGAGCATGAGATAGACGTGCAAGTCTTGCTCTTCCTGAAACCGCTTCAGCAACAGATCGCCGTGACGAGCGTAAATATTCCAGTCCAAGTAGCGCAAATCGTCGCCGACGGTGTACTCGCGGTGCTCCGAGAATTCAATTCCCGAGCCCATTTGCATCGTCCGTCGCTGAGCCAGCAAAGTACCGCGAAAAACCCGCTTCGACATAATCGAGAGGTATTCTAGTCGCGTTAGAAAATCTGGAGGGAACAGCATGTTGCGTTTCTATGGGGGCAGTCAAAACCGGGTAATTTGACTAAAGTTGCGCAGGTATGCGCACTTAATTCATCATCTCGTCACCAGAACCTAAACCTTAGCGATCAAATCAAGTGTCGCTGAGTGTTTAACGAATTATGGCGATTAGGCCGCAACCAAGGCGCTTTCGGGGATGCTTTGAATGATCTTGGCGATCACTTCATCAGCGCTGATCCCTTCGGCTTGTCCTTCAAAGTTTAGAATTAAACGGTGACGCAAGACCGGCGTGGCCATATCTCGCAAGTCTTCTCGAGCTACGTGGTAGCGATGATCCAAGATGGCTCGAATCTTTGCACCAAGAATCAACGACTGCAAGCCGCGTGGGCTTGAGCCATAGCGAACGTACTTCTTCGTTGGAGCCGCGGCCAGTTCATGATCTGGATGCGTGGCAACAACTAGAGCGATTCCATAGCGACGCACGTCGGGAGCAATCGGAATCAATCGAGCCAGTGCGGACATTTCCAGAATGCGTTCACCTGTCATTACAGGATTCACGGTTGGCTTGAACGATTCGGTCGTACGATCCAAGATCATTTCTAGATCGGTGACTTTAGGATACTTCACCAGCAGTTTGCAGAAGAAGCGATCCAATTGAGCTTCCGGCAATGGGTAGGTGCCCTCCATTTCCAGCGGGTTTTGTGTCGCCATCACAAAGAACGGCTCCGAAAGTCGATGTGTCACCCCAGCGACCGTTACCGAGTGCTCTTGCATGGCCTCCAGCAATGCCGACTGAGTCTTTGGAGTCGCGCGGTTGATTTCATCTGCCAGCAGAACGTTGGCAAACAGTGGCCCCTTTTGAAATTCAAACACCTTTCGTCCGTCACCAGCTTCGGCGATGACTTGTGTTCCAATTAAGTCCGCTGGCATCAAGTCGGGTGTGAATTGAATGCGATGGAACTGTAAGTGCAAGGCATCGGCCAGCGTTCGAACTGTGAGCGTTTTACCGAGTCCAGGCACACCTTCCAGTAAAACGTGCCCACCGGCAACGAGCGAAATCAGAGTATCGTCCAAAATCTCTTGCTGTCCCACGATGACTTTGGAAATCTCGGTCTTAAGCGTTTGAAAGTCTTGTCGAAACTTATCCAACTTGTCTTTCAATTCTTCATCGATACTCATCAAGCACTCCAGTATTCTATGTTGGGCGACAGGTAGCCTGTAAATTCCGATCAGCAAATTTTGCCGAGACAGTATAGCGGTTTCTCTCGCCCATTTGCAAATGTTTGTATTACAAATAAGCCATCGAGAACGAAAGTCGCCTTTCGCTCCGCGAAAGTAGCGTTCCGTAGCTGATCCCGCCAGGGTTCAGATCTAAAGTACGGGCGGGACACCGGTGCACCCGCTATTATTGCAGAGCCAAAGCCGACAATACGCTATGATGATCTGTGGTTGATTCTGCGACCAACGCCTGAACTGGATCGATCAGACCCGTCCGATAGGAGATTAAGCCCGTGATGTGGAACTACACTCAACACTCCCTTCGATTTCTAGCCAGCCAGATCTTTGTCTGTCTGGTCGCTTGGGCTGCAAATGCGGCGCAAGAGCCCTCCACTAATCCAACTCCAAAGGATCAGTCTCAACCAATCGCTTCTTCGAATATCGATGACAGCGGTTCCAAAAACGATACCAAGACGGATCAAGGGAAGTCCGTGGTCGAACTCAGCGAAGAAGAGAAAGCCGAAGTTCTTGCTGCTGAACGTTTCTTTTCCATCCTAGAGAAGAACCCTCGTCGAGGCACCGCTTTCGACCGCGTTTATTCTCACCACACCGAGTTTGGCACGTTGGAAAAATTGTTGGTAACTCTGCGCGAACGAACCAAAGCCAATCCTGAGGATAGTATCGCTTGTCTGCTTTTGGGGCTCTTTGAGTTGCACAGAGGTCAGAATGAATTGGCCGAACGACAGTTAGTCCAGGCCGACAAGCTCCGCACCAATGATCCCATGGCCAGCTATTATCTTGGGCTCGCACAGGCCGCGAGTGGCAATCTGACAAACGCAACGCTTTCGCTAGAACGAGCCATCGAACGAAAGCCGCAACGGACTGATCTTCTGGAAATCTATCAGCAGTTGGGACGATTTCATTTGCGAGCGCAACACATCGATGAAGCCCTTGCAGCATGGAAGCGATTGGAAGAACTCTTTCCCAACGATCCTCGTGTGTTGGAAGAGATCGCAGTCGCACTGGTCCAAGAAGAAAAACTGGAACTCGCTAAGAAGCACTACCAAAGATTGCTTCCCGTTCTACGCGACGATTTCAAACGCAGTACGATTCAAATTCAGATCGCTGAATTGACCACGCAACTTGGCGACAAAGCCAGCGGAATCGCTCAACTGGAAGTTGTGCTATCGAACTTAAAGCCAGACAGTTGGTTGTTCCGCGATGTGCGTCGAAGGATTGATGAGACTTTTCTCAAAGCTAAAGATCAAGACGGACTGGTGAAGTATTACGAGAACTGGCTCGCTGGTCACGGCGACGACTTAGATGCAATGTCGCGGTTAGCTCGTTTCTTGAACTCAGTAGGACGATCCAAAGAGGCGATGCAGTGGTCGGAAAAGGCCATTAAACTCGCACCAACCCTGGTCGAACTTCGCAAGTCGCATATTCAGTTGTTATTGGAAGCCTCGCTTTTTGAACAGGCCATTGAACAGTACCGCCAGCTAACTCAACTTGAACCCGCCAATATCGACCACTTGAAACAGTGGGGCATATTGATCATGCGTCAAAGCAGTGTGCCTGAGGACCAACGCGGGCCAGAAGCTCTGGCAGTCTGGCGGAAGATCATCGAAAAAGCTCCAGAGGATGCAGTAACAGTTTCGCAAGTCGCTGATCTTTGCTTACAACACAAGCTCTTGGAGCAGGCGGAGAATTTCTATCGGCAAGCCGTTAAGCTCGCGCCGGATGATGTGCAGTATCGCGAGTATCTGGGCGAATTCCTTCATCGCCAGAAGCGAGTCGATGAAGCGTTGGTTGTGTGGTCTGAGATTACCAGTGGCGACCGCGAAACCTCTTCGAATCTAGCTCGCGTCGCCGAGATCTACAATAACTTTGGCTTCACCGAGAAGGCCAACAGTTCGATCGCTCGTGCGGCCGAGCTATCGCCGAAAGACTTTCAACTTCAAGTGCTAGCCGCGAAGATGCACAATCGCTCCGGCGCTCAAGCCAAGGCATCGCAGTTCATCACCACCGCTGAATCGCTTGCATCCGATTCCGAAGAACGCGATCTAGTAATCGCGGAGAGAATCGCATCCTTGCAAGGCACCAAGAGTCTTCTGAGTGAAGCCTCTCGCTTGGAACTGCAATTGCAGCAAGCAACCGTCGCCGAAGATCAGAAGCCCAACAATGCCGAGTCGCGTTCTCAGCAGTACTATCGTTTGGCTCGTTACTGGGAGGCATGTCGGCAATGGAACTCGGCTCGCCAAGCAGCGGACAAAGCAATCGCGTTGGATACTCGCGATTTGGCTCCACGAGTCTTGTGTGGCCGAATTGCCGAGCTGACCAAGGAGTACGCCGAGGCTGCGAAGATCTATCGTGAGTTGGCCAGCGTAGATCGCCGGTCGCGCGCAGCTCACTGGATGAAGGTCAGCGAAATCGAATTGTTGATTGGCAACTTGGAGAATGCGGTCGAAGCAGCTCAACAAGTTGTGCAGTCGGCACCTAACGTGTCCGCGAACTACGAGTTCTATTCCAACGTCTGCTTGAAAGCTGGAAAAGTAGACGAGGCGATCGCGGCCCTTCGAAAAGCCATTCGCGCGCAGCCGAAAGAGACTGTGTTACTGATGTCCCTAGCTAAGTCGTTGGCGGACACCAAGAGAACTGAGGAAGCGATCGAAACCTACTTTCGCGCGCTGGAAAAGTCCGATGACGTTGAAGACATGCTGGAGATCGTCAAGCGACTTACACCGCTTTATCAAACTGGTGGGTCCATTGATGATCTTGTCGGCCGTTTAGAGGCGGATCGCAAGCTTCCGGAAATGGAGCGTAAGATCGCCATCTGCCTCGCACAGATCTGGAGAAGCCAAGGCAATCTCCGCAAAGCACGGCAGCAACTGGAGGAGCTTTACACCGAAGAATCGAAAGACACTATCCTTCTTAATCAACTTTCGAAGCTCTGCCAGGAAGCGGGAGAAATTCAATCGGCCATCAACTACCAACGCAAATTGGTCGCCATTGCTCCAGGCGCTGAGACTGAGTTGCCTTTGGCTAACTTGCTGTACGAGGCAGGCAAAGACGATGAGGCTCGCGAGATCACTATCAAGCTCTTACTGCAAGATCCTGATCCGGTGCATCAACTTGCTGGCATCGACAATCTAATCAAACGCAGAGACTGGTTGACGAGTTCTCAGATCTTGGATTCGCTTGTTTCCCGTTATCCGAATGACTGGGAGTTCTTGTTTCGCGCGGCCGTTACTCAGTATTACAGTGGTAATCATGACCAGTCGGCGAGTCTCTTTAGGCGTGTCTTGGCGTTGAACCTTCCACTGACGACGCTGGGACGACGCGAGGCTGAACGAGCGAAGAATGAACGCAGGAAGTCAACCACAAGTCAAACCGCCGCAACCGATTCTGAAGCACTTCCTTCACTCATGCAGCTTAAGGCAATCTCCAATACCCTCGGGTTCAATACAACACCGCAGCAATTTAATCCAAATCAGATGGCGCAAATGGCGTTCGGCGGCCAAGCTGTACCATCACAATCGCGATTTGCTCCTGCGGACTTTTTACAAGTCCGCTTGGCTTCGCTTGTCTGTCTAAAATCGATGCATTCGGATTTTCAAGAATACACGGAGGGATTAAAAGGCAAACCGAGCGAAGCCCCTAGCCGCGACTTGATGCGTGTTTACGACAGATTGTTCGTAGCAATTATGCGAGACGACCATGACGAACAACTCGATGTGGCCAAACAGGCAGCAGCATTGGGCGGGGACAGCGAACGCATGTTGCTGTTGGAAGCGATACAACAGAGTGTACAACCTCCGGTCGACGATGAAGAAGAGTACCTGATGTCCTCAACCATTCGGGGAGTACCTGGTCTTGCAGTTCCCTCGGCTGGCAACTCAACAAACGAAACACCACCTCCCAAACTTCTAAGCACCGCTGATCTACAACTTGCCATTGAAACGTATCTGGCAATTGATCCTCAAGCGTTGGAGCAAAGATCTAATGTAGGCTTAAATTTAAATTCTCTCCTTGGTTCTTATTCAGGTGGAAATCGACAGATTCTCCTCTCACTTGCGAATGGGGGCTTTGCCTATGCGACGGTGAACGGGCCGCTTCTCGAAGGTCATTCGCTGCCAATTTTTCTGTTAACGCAAGCGCGGTTTTCGTCCAATATGGTCGCGATGGCCAAGTTGGAGGAGCACATTCTTAAAAACTGTATGTCGCCCTCTCTAGTGATGCATGTTCTTTGTAAGAAGATCGTTCAGTCGGAGTCAGAGTCAATACAACCTTGGCTTGCAAGGTGGAAGGAGCTCAGCGAGAAATCAATTCGCCAGCAACAGACGAACTCCAACTTGGGTTTCTCACCCTTCGTGAATAGTGGCCTCGGTGAGGCAGAGGTTTACCGCCTTATTGCGACTGCAAACAGCCGTATTTCACCTCAATCGCTTCGTGATCTCTTGAGCGTGCTGCTTCCAGTCTATTTCCAACAATCTCAGACTCGTCATGACCTAAACTTGTCCAGCATGACGGTTAACGCGGTCGACCGGAATCCGACTTTAATGCCATACCGCAGCGAGTTAAGTCTTATTACTCAACTGGTTTCTTCTAGGCAATCTGTGATCGAGTCTTCAGCACTGACACAATTTTTGAGAGAGCAGCGCGATAAGAGCACAACTGCCGAAGACCGAGCTTGCTGGGACATATGCATGGCCGGACTCGAGTATGGCTATCGGCGCTTTCCGAGTTGTGCGGAATACATGCAGCGAGTCGTCGGAGCATTTCCCGAGGACAACGCCATGAAGTTAGCCTTGGCAAATGTCCTGGAGTTAGATGGAAAGTACTTTGAAGCCTTGCAAACGATAAAGCAAATCGGTGCCAAGGATTTACGCCTGAAGAATCACCTCGACCTTTGTATGATCCGTCTGGCGATTCGGTTGGGAGATCGACAACTGGCAATGCCCTTGGCTGAACAGCTCTATGCTCAACAACTCCAACCCGACCAAGCAGATCAGCTCACCAGCCATCTTTTGAGCTTGGGGATGCAGGAGCAAGCTCAAGCCTTAATTGCAAAGCGACAGGCAACAAGTCGAACCCGCAGTTCTACCATGCAAAGCTTTTCACAATCAGCACAGGGCATGGGCAGCGGCGCTAGCCAGTTCGGTGAAAAACAAGCGTTGCAACACTTGGCCACTACGAGTTGTGAAGTTGGAATGGACGAAATACCGATGGCATTTTTCACCTGGCGGGCTCGAGCTGATGGACGTCAGGAAGGTTATACAACGAATCAGGGGGTGCAGTTTCAAGTATCAGCGGGAACTATAGTCTCAAACCCTATGCCCACGGCTTCCAACAGAATGCGAATTCAGTCGCTACAGTACTTAGCCAATAGCGGAAAGTTGAAGGCGCTGGATGAGAAGGTCGTCGAAGAACTCAAACAGTCTCCAGAATCCCTTTCAAAGTGGGCCCTCCGCCTTGAGTATCAACTCAATCTCTCCAATGAAGATCTGAATCCCACTTTGCGCAAATTGGTCGAGCTTCGCCCCAACTCGCGAGCCTTCCGATTCATGTTGGCTCGGAACCAAGAAAAAGCCGAAGTAACTGACGAAATTTTCGAAACTTATGTGCGACTGTTGCGTGAACATCCAGCGTGGACAATCCTCGCGCTGAGGAATACTGCTTCGATGATTTACTCGACAGATAGCCAGCGACAGACGTATGCACGAGCACTGCTTGAGATCGATCCCGCCTTGCTGAGGGACTCCATCGATAGCGTCAGCCTTTGCAAGTCACTAATTCGAAGAGAGGACACTCGATCGCTTGGGCTTGAGCTGTTCCAGCACCTTTCCAAGGGGTACAAATCCCAGTTGATCGCGCTACAGAGTCAGTTCTTGAATGACAAATCGAAATCGCTCTGGGACATTCCCGAGTTCTTCGACCTATTCGTCAAAGCGATGCTGCCAGAGGAGACAAGGATTCGAAAAGACCCTTGGGCTATGGCATTCTTTCTTGCCTCCAATATGACCCCAGAGATCGTCGTCAGCGGTTCAGGTCGAAAACAGGTGCAGCAGAACATGTTTGAGCGATTCCTCTTGGAACTCAAGTATGAGCGTGTCTTGAGTTGGAAAAGCTCACTACAAAAGCACATCGACGAACATTCGCAATGGCAAGGCGGCCAACTCTTAATGATCCAAACAGAAAGTCACCTTGGATTAGAAAAGGAATTGGTCGAGCGTCTTTCGACTCTAATCGACAAGGAAGTGTTCACGAACGTCAATGATGTCTACGTCATCAGTTGGCTATCGAACCTTTCTCAGACTTCCATTAAGATTCCGCCCAATCTCGAGGCAAAGATCCTTCTGCAAATCGCGAGGAACCCGATCGCCAGCGCCACAGGCATGTCAAATCGATTGCTTCAATTGTGCGCTCGATCGGGACCGAGTTCGGAAGTGCGCACCATACTCAGTGATTTGAGCCAGGGGTCGACTCAAATTGTCGAAGTTGCGGAGACTCAAATCAAGCTTGGCTATGTGCTAGACGCATTGCGATTGCTGCTTCCGATCAAACCACCCAACGATATCGCGATCATGGACGCAAGAACGACGAACGCCCTGAGACGGGCAACTGTTAACGATCGTACGCAGACGTTTTCTAACGACGTCCGAGTTTCACTTGATTTTAACGATGCACTAACGAAGTCTCGCTCGGCTTGGCCTGCCGCTCAGGTTGCTGATCAGATTTTCGTAGCCACTTCACAGGACTCTTCTGCCGTTTGTGATTTGCTGGTGTTGCTACCGAAACCTGCTGATGTCTTTACAGCACCCATTAGCAGCCCTGTCTTTGAGCAATTTGTCTTAGCAGTGGAGAAGAGCGAGGGTGGCGACAAGTTGCTTCAGCAGTTTATACAGCTTGTCGCTTCTAAGCCTGATGATTTGCGTTTGTCCAAGCTGGATCTGTTGTGGCAGATTCACAAAGAACAAGCGACTGCCGCAGAGATTGCGAATCGGATACAACCGTTAATCTCTGGACCAAACTCCAATCCCGATGCGATCACGCTGGATGATGCTCTTGAGCTTTGGTTGGTCGCGGCCAATCTCATCAAGTCGAAGAAGTATCGCGAAGCGCCCGAGGTCATTCCGGTGGCGACTCAATTGGCTCAGGCTGCACTACAAAAAGCTCGGGAGAATCGCTTGGTCAATTACGAAGTTTCTATGCTTGGCCAATGGGCTTCGATCCTTGCGTCCCAAGGACAGACTAAGGCGGCTGAAGAGAAGTGTCGTGAAGTGCTGCTTGCGCTCGGCCGTTCTAATCCAGATGGACAGAGAGTTTCCGGGGAAGCCACACATCGATCGATTGCCTATGGCATCCCACAATTCTTGCAGGCCATGGCCTTAGCCGCATTTGCCCATACGCTTGGGGCGGAGGAGCTGCGTATCGAAACGCTGAAACAAGCTCTGGGTGAGAAGTTGCCAATTGCCGAGGCTGAAGTTTCGAAAGAGCTACGGGATTTAGTGGCGTCCCAGCGAGGCCAGCCCATGTCGATAGAAATGTTCAACATTCTGAAACTAGCTGTCTTTCCCGAGAACTCGATGAAGCTTGTCCGCTTTCATGCAATCATGCGAGACCGAACGAACATTGAAGTCGAGAATGTGGCCCTTGAATTGGTCGCACGAGCCGCGGAGCTGAATCAACTAGACAGCCTGTCGGAGGAAAATCAACAGCGAAGCGAAGATCGATTGAACCACTTGGCTATGAAAGTTTTGATTGCCCTGAAGCGAAATCAAGATGTGGAAGCTAAGCCTGCGATGGAAGAGATGCTAAGTTTGATCAGCGAACGCAAACCTATGCTCACCGCCAGCCTGGCCGCGACCATCGCCGCAAAGCAATCGCTCGAAAATCCCGAGCTAGCCACGGTAGCCAAGGATATTCTAGTTAAGCAAGGCCTGCGTCCAAGTAGCAAATAAAGATCGGAGATATAAGCGGTGAGGGCGAACGCAGCCGACCGACGCGAATCACTCAGGCTCGTCAGTAAACTCTGCAACCATAAGTTGCTCGTCAGTGCCTAGGTAGCCGCAGCTCAGCGACACTCAAAGCTCGACTGAGTCTTAACCAGCGTGTAATCATCTGGATAAGTGTGGATGGCTTGGATGGACAATGTCTTGAGTCGACTTTCCACGTGGATGTAGCTCATTCCACCGATGGGCAGTCGACCGCTGGAGTTGAAGACCTGAATCAACTCGTGATTCTTAGCTGCATCGCCCAATTGTTTTTGGATCATCCAAAACATTTCGGCCGGCACTCGCTCCAATTGAAACTCGTAGCTGTATAGACAGCTTGGACAATCGATCGTCGCCTGCTTCTGATTTCGTAGAGGCACTTGAAGCAGTTGTCCAACTGGGACCGGTTGAGTCGCTGAGGCGACAATCTCTGTCAGTATTTTTCCCCCAGAGCGCCATGTGATGTAATGACCATCGGAAGTAATGCAGAACTTCGCAGAGTAGTTCTCCCGTTCGACAGTGTGACATTTGTAAGTCACGAATAGCTCGGGATGTACGAACCGCCCCAATAGCTGGTATCGCATTTCAGCAACGCGTGGGCGGAAGCATGCGAGACTCATGACGGGGACCTGGTTGGAGTGGAAGTAACGATTATGCTGACGATAATGATCGTAGTGCGAAGTTGCTGGAACAATCGAGCCTCTCATTATACCTAACAGCCGTTGTTGGGTCCAAGAGCAACAGGCAGACAGGGTAGCGAGTCTACAGATCAAGAGGAAAATTGCGCATACCTGGAAAAGACCGCGAAAAAAGTCTTTTCTTTCCGAATTAGATTTACGGGAGGAACTTTCCACGATAATTCCACAGCTAAGCTTGCTGGTATTTTCGCCGATTGCGCTGATTTCCTTGCCGCTAATTCCCTGTAAGCCGACCGCCCTCCTTTGATAAGAAACAACCGTGAGCATGACCGTCGTCACCATCGCTAGTGAAATGATCCCCCTGGCCAAAACCGGCGGCTTGGGCGACGTGTGTGGTGCGCTTCCCGTAGCTCTCGAAGAGGTTGGCTGCAACTGCATCGCGTTTTTGCCGGCCTACCGTAGCGCGCTCAAAAGCAGCTTGGCAGTTGAGACCACCGATATCGCTTTCACCATTCCTATCGCTGGTCGAAACGTCGCCTGTAGACTTCTTAAAACTAAACTACCAGGCAGCAATGTTGTCGTTTACCTGATCGACCAACCGCAGTACTTCGAGCGAGATGGACTGTATGCGGATCGCCAAGGCGAGTACCGCGACAACTGCGAGCGATATTCGTTCTTTTGTCGAGCTTCGATGCAAGCGATTGAGACATTGGGGATAAAGCCGAACATCGTCCATTGCCACGACTGGCAAACGGGACTTGTTCCGGCCTACATTCACGCTCGTCTTGGCAATTACGAATGGATGAACGATGTCGCATCGGTCATGACCATACACAACTTGGCATACCAAGGGCGTTTCTGGCATTTGGACATGCCGCTGACAGGTTTGGATTGGAAGTACTTTAATTGGGAACAGTTGGAGTATTACGGCGACCTGAATTTGATGAAGAGCGGGATTGTTTTCGCTGATCGAGTTACTACAGTCAGTCCAACGTATGCGAAAGAGATCACGCGGCCCGAGCATGGCTGTGGTCTGGATTCGTTGTTAGCGCGACGAGGATCAGATCTGATTGGCATTGTTAATGGCGTGGATTACCAACAATGGGATCCATCAACGGACCAACACTTAGCAGCTCGATACGATGAAGTTTCGTGGGCGACTGGCAAGGCGGCTTGCAAGCTGGCGCTTCAAAAGGAACTTGGGCTTCCAGAACGCAGGAACGTACCTTTGATCGGGATCGTGAGTCGGCTCGCTGGTCAAAAAGGCTGGGATCTGATTTTGCCTTTGCTACGACATTGGTTGACTCATCGCGATGTTCAATGGGCCATTCTGGGAACGGGCGATAAGAATTACGAAAACGAACTTCGCGATATGGCGGTGGCGAACCCGACAAAACTGGGCGTTCGCTTAGATTTTTCAGAAAAAATTGCCCACGCCATCGAAGCCGGAAGCGACATGTTTTTGATGCCCAGCCGGTACGAGCCCTGTGGCTTGAATCAACTTTACAGCCTTAAGTATGGCACCGTCCCCGTCGTCCACGCTACGGGCGGATTAGCCGACACAGTGATTCACGCGTCGGAAGAAACACTGCAACAAGGTATTGCAACTGGGTTTAGCTTTAACGACTATTCAGTGGTTGGATTAGAGCGAGCGCTTAACGAAGCACTTGATTTTTACCTCCATCGTCGGCGACAATGGGCGCAGATTGTTGAAACGGGCATGCGCAACGACTGGTCATGGAAAAACAGCGCGCAGCGTTACAAAGAGATCTACTTAGAAACATTACAGAACCGAAGAAGATACTGACGCTCCCGCTTCAATACGCTTTCCCTTAGGCGCACACTTTCATGGCACCCTCGCGAGACGAACCGACGAGCAGCGAGATGCGCCATGACTGGTTGACGGATCGCTGGGTCATCATGGCTCCACAGCGATCCTCTCGGCCCATCGACTTTGTTCGTCAGCCAACTCAAGTTCTTCCCAACGATGGATGTCCATTCTGTCACGGACACGAGAACGAAACGCCTGACGCGGTCGCTTGCTACTTTCAATATCACCAGCACGCGCCGATCTCTAAATGGCATGTGCGAGTCGTCCCCAACAAGTTTCCCGCTGTCAGCCAGTCGGCACAACTAGCGCTGATTGGCAAAGGCGACTTGTCCGCCATCGGACTTAATCGCAATGAGATGCTTGCTGGAAACGAATCAACGAGCGCTTGGTTGGATTCACCCACGGGGGAAGCGGCATCATCGTTCACGATCGAGGAACAGCCATCCAGCGCGATCAAACTTTTCCATCGCCGCAATCTAAGTGGTGGACACGAAGTGATTATCGAAGGGCCCAACCACCTTCAATCGCTTTCACAATTGGATCGCGAGACCACGAAGTTAGTCTTTCAAGCTTATCGAGATCGACTGTACTACTGGTTAAGTGAACGAGCAATTGCTTACGCGGTCGTCTTCAAGAACGTTGGCCAAGAGGCGGGAGCTTCCCTAGTTCACTCTCATTCGCAGTTGATTGCCACCGATGTCTTGCCAACCGATGTTGCCCGAGCGGCTCAGCGGATGGACCTGTTCTTCGAGCAGGAAGGACAGTGTCTGTTCTGCCGTACCGTTCAAGATGAACTGCAACAGAAAGTGCGAGTCGTGGAAGAGACCGGCGAGTTTGTTGCCTACTGTCCCTTTGCAAGTCGATTACCGGCGCTGGTCACGATTACTTCCAAGCGCCATCTCGATCAGTTTGAATTACTCAACGATGATCAGCTCGGGCAACTCTCCTGGCTAGTTCATCGCTTGGTTCGACGCATCGAACACTGCTTTCCAGACGCGGCCTACAACTACGTCATTCAAACCGCTCCAGCCTGCCAACAGTCTTCTCCAGCGTTTCATTGGCGGCTAGAACTATTTCCACGCATTTCAACAGTGGCAGGATTTGAGTGGGGTAGCGAGTGCTTCATCAACGCGCTTCCACCTGAGATGGCCGCTCACCAATTGCGATCCGCGGGCGTGTAGCCCATAGCAGGCTTGAGGCTTGAGGTGTGAGGCTTGAGGTGTGAGGAAGGTACGTTGATTGAACTCTCCCGTGAATGAGTTGAATCGCTTAACGG
>CAYWNG010000053.1:0-18561 GCA_964458685.1 uncultured Pirellulaceae bacterium | reverse complement strand
GCGCTCGTACAGCGACTGTGATTCCAACGCCGCGAACTTCCTTCCGCCTTTTCGAGATGCACTCCTACGAACGCTCACCAATGGTCGGAAAGTAATCTTAATGTGTCACGATGTTACGGCTGCCAGCCCGATTGACTAAGTATTACTGCTGTAAGAAGCGTTTTGAGTGTAGCCGCCGTAGTAGTAACCGCTAGTGGGCGAGCTACTGACTCGGTTGACAACTGCTCCACATACATTGGCATTCTTCGCATCAAGGATTCTGCGGCACTCTTTTAGTTCATTAACGCTGTTCTGCTTGCTGGATACCACTAGAATAACGCCGTCTACCATTGGTGCGACGATCGCTGGATCCGAAACTGGTAACATCGGTGGACAATCAACCAACACAAAGTCGTATTGTTGCTTGAGATTTATCAGCAAGTCAGCAAATCTAGGGCTCGACAAAAGTTCTGATGCGTTGTCAGCACAGTTGCCACCGGCAATGACTGAGAGACCATCTACTACTTTGGTAGTCGATGAATCCAGTTCACATTTGCCGTGAAGATAGTCTGATAGTGTTGTCTTGGCAGTGATCTCGATCAGTTTGGAAATGCTAGGTCGGCGCATATCTGCTTCCAGCAGCAAAACACTCTTTCCAGCTTTAGCAAGCGAGACCGCAAGATTGACCGAGGTTGTTGATTTACCATCTCCCTGATTAGGGCTTGTGACGGCAATGATGGTATGTTGGTTGGATGAGCGAAAGATTAATTCTGCCCGCACTGTTCTGTAAGCTTCACTCGCACGACATGCGGGACGATGCCACGTTAAGACGCTCGGAGCTAAACTCATTCCAGGCTTGAATCTGGACTTCAGGCTATTGCGAGCCTCAGTGTCCGCATCGAAGTCGACGATATGCGACAACACGCTGGTCCCCAGGTGCTCTTCGATCTCTTCTGAAGAATGAACGCGTTTGTCGGCGAATTCAGCAGCCAAAACACCACCGCCCGACAGTAGTAAAGTCATTGCCACGGCGATTGCTCCTGCTATGGACAGTTTGGGAGATACCTTTTCGCCAAGCTCAGCATCTTGGATGACTTCAAGAATTAGTGAAGAAGACTCTTGCTTCATGTTGATATCGCGAAGTCGAGCGACAACCGAATCAAAAAGATCCTCTTGGCGACTAAGCCCTCTGGAATACTCTTCATTTTGTAGTTCGTACTCTACAAGTCCCTTGGCCTGCTGCTCGGCTTCGAGCAATCGTACTTCTACATCCTTGCGGTTTCTAATCAATGCATCCAAGTCGCCTTGTAGCAGGCGAATGTAAGCCTTCATTACATCATCTGGTGTGAGTTGAGGCGCTTCTGTACTAACTCCTAGCAAAGATTCCTTCTTCGACTTGAAGTCCTCCATCTCTGCAATCTGAGCTCGAAGGCTGAGAACTTTGGGGTGTTGCTCTCCAAGATCTTTCTGCGACTTTCGCAGTTCCGCCTTTAGCTGCAGCAACGAACTGTACTCGGCTGTGGCACCTGCCATTCTCTCTGGCTGAAGTGCTTGAAAGGCTGCAGTTTGAGCTTCGCCTCGTTCAACCGTGACAAGCACGCCTAATCGTTGAGCGTTATCCAGATCAATCAAAGCCAGTTTTTCAATGGCTAATGTGTCTGGTGTAGACTCGAGTTCTTTGAGTCGATCCTTGACAAGTTCAAGGCGACCAGTGGCTTCGTCGATCTTAAGATCTAGTCTAGAGATTTCATTCGACAGCTCTTCGTAGCGAGTTGCAAAAACATTAGTTCCCGATGCAGACCCAGGTAGCATGGGAGCATTTAGTCGAAACTTGCGGTATTGCTCATAACGATCTTCAATATCAGTTTGAAGCTCTTCTCTAGCTTTTTGAATCAAATCAACCGCCTCGCGATTAATGTCCTTGAACTTTGTTTGAACATATGCGGTGTACTCCTTGACAATTGCATTGACGATAAGTCTGGCTTCTTCTGGGTCAGAATGTCGAAATCCAATCGATAGAATTCTAGCATCCTTAGCCCGCCCTTGACCGCCTCGAGTGACATACAAGCGATCTTGTATGAATTTAACGACGGTCTCGTCTTCACCTAGCTTTTCCAAAATAGAAGGCAACATTCCGAGTGTCATAATCTCAAGCTGGTCATCGACGATGTCTGAAGACTTCTGCTCGGTATTTGCATGGTTGTCGGCCGAGCTTTCATTCGTCATGTCGGATTGTGTTTCTGGATTCTGGCTCGCACTAACTTGCTCAATGCCTTCGGCATGAACTTTGTTTGCGGGAGGAGTCTGGGGGGGCTCTTCATGGACGGAGTAGGTGCTCGGCTGCGCAACCCCTGTGTCTGTTGGCAGTGCCTCCGCATTCGGTTGAGCCGATTCCGTTTTCGGTTGCATAGATGCGGGCTCGTTAGGGCCAACCTGCTTACCATCACCATCGGAACTGGTGACAGTAGACACTTGTGCTCGTTCTAAAAACTGTTGTCTGTACTCGTGCGGAATTTCGGTTTGAAGAGCTTTGGATAGTATCTTTGAGCTTTGTACCAGACTCATGTGAGTAGACAAAAGATCCTCAGAAATGGCTTGCTCAGCATTTTTCATGTTGGAGACCATAGCTCCCGAATCGTTCTGCATCAATAGGATTTGAGAAGTCGACTGGAAGGAAGCGGGGGCTAGCAGGTAGTAAGCAAATCCAGCGGCTCCGCCCAGTAGTGCAGAAGCGACAATTATGGGAAACCGACGACGAACAATTCCCAACAGGTCGATTGTATAGTCGCCGTCAGGTGAGCGATTTGTCAGACGACTTTTGCCACCGTTCGCAACCTTGTCTTGGAATCCTACCGATTCAATTGTGCTCATTCAAACCAGCCTAAACTGTACTGTTTTGTTTTTGGAAAAAGGCATCACATTTCAGCTACACTCTTACTCATTCCGCCAGCGTTTCCTTATGGCAACAAATGGCGAACTAACTATATTAGCATCTCGTTTGCAAGTCCGCTGAATTCTCGATGTAGAATTCCGATTATGCGGATTGTTCAGCGCACTCGGACTTGAACTACGAAGCCATAAATCAGTCTAAGGGATGATGTGAGGAATGCAGTTAACGCTGTTCTTAATTATTTGCGTCTCGCTAGTGGCGATGTTTCTCGCCATAGCCTGGTATTATCGCCCGAACGCGGCCTTAGGCCATACTGTCGCGGCTTCGTTGTTGGCACCAGCATGGTTGTTTTGGCCATTGTTTGCCTCGCAAAAATTTACCGTCACCGGTGCGGGCTTGGATGTTAAAGTTCTCGTCTGCTCGATCGCAGTTGGACTGCTCTGCTTTCTACCCAAGAGAAGATTCCCATGGGGAATGGCCCCCTGCGACTTCTCGATGATTGGATTGCTGCTTGTCCATTTGATCAGCGACTCTGTGAACGAAGGTACAAGCCTTGAGTCCATACTTAAGGCATATGCAGAGTGGTACTTGCCGTACATTGCAGGGCGTTTAGTATTTCCTTCACTTACCTCGGGGGACCAAGTTTGGATTGGCTTCGCGCTCCTAGGCGTAACAATCGGTATTATCGGCACGATCGAAGCCGCATCATCTATTAACCTCTTTGAAGCGATCGTCGGCGAACGGCCTTTGGAAGGGTTCTCTCGATATGCAGCGAGGTGGGGTTTCAAGAGAAGCTTCGGACCCACGATGCATCCGATCTATTTCGGCGCGGTACAACTAATACTTGCGGCCTGGACCTGCTACGCGGCTTTAAGAGCTTGGCGGGGAAAGGCTAATAGACTTTGGTTAGTAGCGCCGCTTATCAGTCTACTCGGGATTGCAAGTACTGGATCTCGAAGCCTCGTAATTGCCATCGGTATCGCGCTAATAGGAATTGCCTTTGCGAAAGTTCCAAAACTGCGAATTGGCATAGCAATCTTCTCAGTTTTGGTTTTCGGAGCAGTCGCCACCAATGCAAGCAAGATTGTGCCGCTTCTTGAAGATTGGGGCGGGGATAAGAGAAGTTCAATTGAAATCGATGGCGAAAGAACTTCCACTTCAAGTACCTTAAGCCGATTTAACCTGGTCGATCTCTATAAGGTAGCGCTTAAGCGATCGGGAGCGCTTGGATTCGGGACGAAGGCAGTAACAGGGTTTCCCATCAATGTCCCACTGGGGCCAGCAGACGCAAGAACACTTCGAAAAGTGAAGTACATTGATAACGAGTATGTTCTGCTCACATTACGTTTCGGCTATCTTGGGAGCATTTGTTTTCTTTTCTCTGGTGTGCTAGCTCTGATCCAGTTGGCCCATGTGCGCGATAAGGGGCTCTTCAATTCTCTTGTGTGGTTTTGCAGCTTTCAGTTTGGCTTTATCCTTTCAGCGATGGTCTTGCTCCTGACCGTTTGGATGCCCCACGAGATTGGGTTCTTATTAGTCTTTTGCTGGGGAGCGAGCAGTGGCCTTTGGGTGGCTCAGCGAAAAGGCTGGCACGACTAGCGGCGTTACGTTTATAGCGAAGAAGCTAAATGCAACGTTTGCGGGGCAGTTTTATCGCTCGAATGAGACCTAGAGGCTTCGCCTTTGGGCTTCAGTAGATTAGACTCACGCTGCTGAAGTTCTCAAATTCAACGTTTTGGTTATTTCATCACAATGAAAAAAGCACTAATTACCGGCGTCACAGGTCAAGATGGTTCGTACTTGGCTGAGCTGCTCCTGGACAAAGGCTACGAAGTCCATGGCATCAAGCGACGTGCCTCGCTGTTCAATACCGAACGTGTGGATCACATTTACCAGTCGCCACATACCGAAGGTGCTCGATTTAAGCTGCATTACGGCGACTTGACCGATTCGTCTAATCTCACGCGAATCATTCGCGAAGTCGAACCCGACGAGCTTTACAACCTAGGCGCTCAGTCTCACGTCGCCGTGTCCTTCGAGTCGCCTGAATACACGGCCGATGTGGATGCGATTGGCACGCTACGATTGCTCGAGGCGATCCGCTTTTTAGGCTTAGAGAAGAAGACTCGCTTTTACCAAGCTTCAACCTCGGAGCTTTACGGCTTAGTTCAAGAAGTTCCACAATCCGAAACCACTCCGTTCTACCCTCGATCACCGTACGCCGTAGCTAAGATGTACGCGTACTGGATTACCGTCAATTATCGCGAGGCTTACGGGATCTACGCGTGCAACGGAATTCTCTTCAATCATGAATCGCCGCGTCGTGGCGAAACTTTCGTGACTCGTAAGATTACACGAGGCCTATCGAACATCGCTCAAGGCCTGGAAGACTGCTTGCACTTGGGCAACATGGATGCTCTTCGCGACTGGGGTCACGCCAAGGACTACGTTCGCATGCAATGGATGATGCTGCAACAAGATCGCCCACAAGACTACGTAATCGCGACTGGCAAGCAGATTAAAGTCCGAGAGTTCGTAACGATGTCCGCCGAATTCGCTGGCTTCCAGATTGACTTCACTGGCACTGGTGTGGATGAAGTGGGGCGCGTTGCTAAGATTCTCAAGCCTGAGCTATGCCCAGCGGTCAAAGTTGGTCAAGTTGTTGTGCGAGTCAACCCGCGTTACTATCGTCCTTCCGAAGTGGAAACACTCTTGGGTGATCCCACAAAGGCCAAGACTGAACTCGGCTGGATTCCAGTCGTCACAGTCGAGCAGATGTGCGAGGAGATGGTTCACTCGGACCTGATGAAGGCTCGCCAGCAAGCGCTGCTTCGATCCCACGGTCACAACGTATCCGTCTCGCGCGAGTAGGAGCGCCCAAATTCGATTGGGCTATCAACGACTCACGATCGCTTGCGTTCTTGGGCAATGGCAAGCGATCAATTCCATGGAGTTCTCGTCTGCGAACTGCTTGAGCAATTGCTGAGTACTCCAATACTGGTCGTAACCAGTCTGTAGACGTCGAGCGATCCGAGGTAGTTGCTTACCTTGCAACAAGACTTCGACATTCCATGCTGCATCAACGATGTAGAACTTCCGTCCGTGCTCTGTGTTCAACAAGAACCCCGTATGTCCTAACGCATGACCTGGAAGATCCACCAGTGTTAGACTCTCATCGCCCCAATAGTCAAGTGTAGCGAATTGACTCGTTAAAGTCGTTTTCGATTCAGCTTGTCGAAACCGATCATCGGCGATTGTAACAAGGTGACTGTTGCGCTCGACCGGAAACAGTTCGGGAATAAACCCGTGGTGCAGTTGTTCTATCGGTTTCATTTTTCGCAACTGATCCAGTGGTTGTACTCTCGCGTGAATCGGAATCTTCGGCAAGGAAGCCAGCCCACCAATATGATCGGGGTGAAAGTGCGACAGGATGACAGCGGTGAGATTATCTGGATCGATTCCCGCATGCTTCAAGCCGCCAGCCAAGCTGTTTTCCGCGTCGATCGTCGGAGGAACGAGCCAGCGATAGATTCGGTACGGAAGCCTTTTCGTGGCCTTGTAGAACTCTTCGCCATAACCCGTATCGATCAAGAACGCACCATGCTTTGGGTGTTCAAAATAGACGACTACTGCGTGAAATCTTGTCCATTTCCAACTAGCGATTCCAGTCCAGGCGGCCAACTGACTGCAATAACCCGCGTTAATGAACTTCACATTACGAAGCAGCGCCATAGTTTCTCAATACCGAAAAGTGCAAGCTGCTTGAGCGTAACCAGCCGAGGTGCCCAGTAACATCAGCGTGTCGCCGCGCTTCACTCTGCTCTCATGAATCACTTGATGGAGTACGACTGGAATACTCGCGGCTACCATGTTTCCAAGTCGAGCGACACGATTGTGGTAGAGCGATTCGGGATGATCGATGATCCGTCGAATACTCTCCACGGCGAAGGGCGAAGCCTGATGAGGAACGATGTGTACTTCATTTCGTGGAACTGAAGTCGCCTCAAACACTTCATCGACCATCCCCGGTAGCTTTTGCCGAGCGACACG
Source organism: uncultured Pirellulaceae bacterium (assembly GCA_964458685.1). Classification (GTDB taxonomy): domain Bacteria; phylum Planctomycetota; class Planctomycetia; order Pirellulales; family Pirellulaceae; genus Aureliella. The sequence goes on along the minus strand of CAYWNG010000053.1, from coordinate 11,642 downwards.
AAAGAGCGCAGTTCCATTCATGGAGAATCGAAAGTCGGCTTCATGCTCTGGACTGTATTCAAATGGTCCCTGTCGATGCCCACCGCTTCGCACCTCGCAAGCTTCGCGATACTCGGAAAAAGTTTGATGGCGATATACGAAAGAATCGCTGGGCTCGCATGCTTCGACGATGATCGCGGCAGCCCCGTCGCTCATCAGCGAGGCGCTCTCCCACTGCTTCCAATTGACTCCAGCAAGCGCCGCCTCCGAAGCGATTAGTAGCACGCGTCTGTACGCCCCGGTAGCAAACAGACCGTTGACCATGTTCAGCGCCAAGACAAAACCCAAGCAAGTTCCGTGAACGTCTACACACGGAATACCCACGGCCTCGGGGCCAAGCTGACTCTGATAAACCGCCGCGTTGCAAGGAATAGGCTGATAGATACTAGTGCTGCAATCGATGATCAAGTCAATTTCCGCGATGGATCGTCCCGCATCCTGAAGGGCCGCGCGACAAGCCTTTCCCGCCATGGTCTCTACCGACTCGGGCGGCAAGCACTCGTATCGTGTCAGGACTTGCGATCGAGACGCGGTCCAACCAACCGGCGCGCTCATGCGAGAATCGACCTGTTCTGCGGATACAATTTCCGGCGGCAGGTAGATTCCCGTCCCAGCGATTCGGAAGTGTTGCAGTTGTCCCACGGGTAACCCTGGATCAGCGAAAACGGTTTGCATTGAGTAACATGAAGTGGCTCGCAGTAGATGCTCTGGGCTACCAAAGGTGCGTATTGGTTTTTCTCGCCGGAAGTTGAACTGGCCTGCCCAATCGGCGCTGCTGAGTTATAACACAACGTTATGTTTCGCGTAAGAATCGAGAGGTCCAATGCGAGTCTTCGTAACGGGTGCATCCGGGTTTATCGGAGGGAAGATCTGTGATCGCTTCGAGCGAATGGACTTGGCTTTGCATTGCTGTGGTCGCAGAACAAGTCAGCGAACCGGATACTTCTCGTGGGATCTATCGCATCCGCTCAAGAGCTTGCCTGAATCGATTGATGTCGTAGTCCATGCTGCAGCGCGATCTTCGCCGTGGGGCAGTAAAGCTCAGTTTTACAAGGACAACATCCAAGCAACGCAGAATATCGTCGACTTCTGTCGCACGAACGGACGTCCCAAGTTAGTCTTCATCTCATCGTCCAGCATTTACTATCGCTGGTGTGATCAATGGAATATCACCGAAGCATGGGAACCTGCCAAGCCGCCGATCAATCGGTACGCGGGCTCGAAACAGATCGCTGAGAAGATCATCCAGTCCTACGAAGGTCCCTGGGCCATCCTTCGGCCACGAGCCGTCTTCGGTCCAGATGATACTGTGTTACTGCCGCGAATTTTGGCGGCAGCTCGCCAAGGTCGCTTGCCATTGTTCACTAGGCAAGGCAATCCGGTCGTGGGCGACTTGATCTACATCGACAACTTAGTGGACTATGTTGTGCAAGCGATAACATCGCCTCACGTTGTTGGCGACTTCAATCTGACCAACAATCAGCCGATTGAGATCAATGCCTTTTTGTTGGACGTGTTTCGACAACTCGATATCCCCGAGCCCAAGCGGCGAGTCTCCGTGCGAACAGCGATGCTGGGAGCTGGTCTGCTTGAGCTGTTCCATCACATGTTCCTACCTTGGAAGGAGCCCGTACTGACTCGCTTTGGAGTTCACGTCTTCGCGTATTCGAAGACTTTCGATGTTGCGAAGTCGATTGCAGTAATGGGCGAGCCCAAGGTGTCGATTGAAGAAGGGGTTCGACGAACGGTGGAGAGTTTGAAGTAGGTCCGTGAAGCCTAAGAGCCTGAAAGAGAAAGAGACGGCGGAGCCGTGAAGACAGTGCGTTCCGAGGCAGAGCCTCGGAACGAGGAGTAAAGACGCTACTTTCGCGGGAGCGAAAGGCGACGATCTCCAAGGCGAGGATCTCACTGGCAACGATCTCTAGGGCGAAATTAGCTTTGATCTGGACCGGGTGGGCGGAACAGCTCGCTGATGGACTTGTGATGGTGAATCCGACGAATCGCCTCGGCTAATAGCGGGGCAATCGAAACGACCTGCATGCAAGGCAGCCGTTTTTCTGCGGGAATGGGAATCGAGTTCGTTATGCACAACGACTTAATCGGCGCTGCGCGAAGGCGCTCGATAGCATCACCACAAAGTACGCCGTGTGTCGCTGCCAAGTGAATCTCTTTGGCACCAGACTTGTGCACCAGCTCGGCGGCACCGCAAATCGAACCGGCAGTACTGATCATGTCATCGAACATGACGCAAATCTTGCCTTCGACTGGCCCGCCAATAATGTTCATTTGAGTCGTGGTCATCGCGTTGGCCCGACGCTTGTCGACAATCGCTAAACGCCCGCCAAGTCGCTTGGAGTGACCAATGGCTCGCTTGATACTGCCTTCGTCGGGACTGACCACAACCAGCTCTTCTTGCGAGAATCCCATCTTCTCGATGAAAGAATTTAGTACCGGTGCCGCGTATAAGTGGTCCACAGGCACATCGAAGAAACCTTGAATTTGCGGTGCGTGCAAGTCCATAGTCAAAACGCGATCAGCGCCAGCTCGCGTGATCATGTTGGCGACCAACTTCGCCGTGATAGGCACTCGACCTTCGTCTTTTCTATCTTGCCGCGCGTAGCCGTAGTAGGGAATCACAGCCGTCACGCGAGCCGCACTGGCTCGCTTGCAACTGTCGATCATCACCAACAACTCCATCAAGTTGTCGTTCACCGGTGGACAGGTTGGCTGGATCAAGAAAACGTCGCGACCGCGGACGTCGTCGTTGATTTTGCAATAGTTCTCACCGTCGGGAAACTTGCCCAACGATATCGAACCAAGTTGCAAATGCAGCGCCTCACAAATGTCATGTGCAAGCTGTGGATTGGCTTGGCCACTGATGATTTTCAGTTCACGCATGCTGGTCAAAGCTTAACCGTTGAGATGAGTGGAATGGAAGTCTTATGTGGACTGGAGAGTCCAAGGTAGTCAAAACAGTCGCCTAAATCGACCCAACTATCGGAAATCTTGGTAGCCCAGCTTTTGCATCTGAGCCTCAACCAATCCAAGTTCGTCGATCGTATTGATACTCAACGATTCACATGGCTTGAGGACGGATACTGCGTCGACTCGCTTTCCAGCAGCCAACAAAATTCCCGGACAGTCTGTCAAATAGTACTCGCCCTGCGAATTGGAATTGCCCAGTTGCGATAAAGCCCACAGTAAATCTTGGCAATCAAACAAGTAGGTGCTCATGTTGACCTCGCGAATCGCTCGCTGGTCTTCGGTAGCATCTTTGTGTTCGACGATCGAGGCAAACTTTCCTGAACCATCGCGGACGATTCTACCCAAACCCGTAGGGTCGTCTTTGATTAAAGTTCCAAGGAGGCAAGAATAGTCTTGGCTGCGAAACTGCTGGAGCAACTGCATGATCGATTCGGTTTGAATCAGCGGCGAATCACCGGCGACAACCAAAACTGGTCCGTCATGATCTTGCAACAAACTGCGACACTGGGCGACCGCGTGGCCAGTTCCAAGTTGTTCGGCTTGCAGTGCAAAATCGACGCCTTCGCGGCCCGAAAGCTCCGCCTTAACATCCTCGGCGCGATAGCCAACAACGACGATTTGCTTTAGGAAGCTGGCTCGTTGCAGGCTGTCCAGAACCCAATGGACCATCGGACGTCCAAGGACTGGAAAAAGGACTTTCGGGAGGTCGCTTTTCATTCGCGTCCCACGGCCAGCCGCCAGAACAACTGCGATCGGATCTTGAGCCACTTGCGGATTCCATCTACGAGGTATACGAAACGTGGCAACAGTATAGCCGAAAGCTATTGCTGCCAAAGGGCATCCGATGCCACTATCGTCGGCCTTCGTCGCGGTTGGAGCACAAAATGAACGGCTGATAAACCACAATCCACCCCAAAATCCGCCAATGGACAGTGGATCGCCCACGAATTGGACATTGACTAGAACTGGCCCGCTCACTAGTCTAATGGGCTCAAAAGTCTGACCCCACAGGTCTTTATCCCGAATAAGCTGAACTAGAATTCAAGGTCAATAATGGGCACAGAACGAACCAGAGAGTTGCGTCGCCGTCGTCACCGCAAGAAGAAGATCACCAAGCTGCTAGCCCGCGTTAAGAAGGGTGACAATTCAGTAGTCTTAGAAAAGCTACGTTTGTTGACTCCAGGCGCTTCTACCATTATCGCCGAAAGAGGCTTGACCAAGTAAGCTTGCTAACTGTGTACTCACTCAGTCTTTAGCGGCACTTCGAAGTGGCCATCGCACGTCTCTAGTCTTCGAAAGAAGTGTGCGGGGCCACAAATGCACTTGCTTGGATTACTGCACTCTCTCTTCAGCGACCAGAAGAAAACTAGCCGCAACGCGCTACGTGGCGGCTGGCTTAGAACATCGCACGCCGAAATACTTCTGACACTGTAGTTTCGAAACTACCGATCACTGAGTTGGAAGTTGCTGATCTAAATTCTTTGCAGCTTGGTACGCTGCGGACATTGCCTCTTGTAGTTCCGATGAGTTTCCGCCACGGTAATACTTTCGTTTGTGGCCCTGCGGAGTAAGCTCCAATCGAAAAATCGGTGCGGTACAGGGTTACACACAATTTCCGCCCCGTGCGTGTGGTAACATCCAATGAACCAGCTTTTACCCACTTGGCAGGGAAAAAATCACGGGTCGGATTCCCCAGGGCGGCCTTAATTCTGGGCCAATGTTCGACTGGGACATCGAACTTAACAGGCCCGCCGTCCGCTCCGTAAAATCCAAAGGCTGCAACTTTGCTAACCTCATCGATGCCGCTCAGAGGATTCGAAAACAAATTCACCCAAACTATCGCAGCGCAAATAGCCATCGCCACAAAGATGCCCATGCCCCAACGTAATCGTAATCGTTTGCTCATGAGTTTACCTCTCTCAAGGTTAACGGCGAAAGCACTCGAGCTGGGATCTTAGTCGATACTACGCCATTGAAGTGAACTGGACGCTTACGTGTCTGCGCTTGCTCAAAACCACCTCACGCCAAAATCTGTTTGACGACGTGAACTTCTTCAACACCCGTCAGTTTGAAATCCAGTCCCGCAGCACGGAACGTCAAACGCTCGTGGTCCACGCCTAGACAGTGGAGTATCGTTGCGTGAAGATCGCCAACATGGACTTCGTCTTCTACGATGTTAAAGCCCATTTCGTCCGTCGCCCCTAAGGTGACACCGCCCTTAATACCACCGCCAGCAAGCCACATCGTAAAGGCTTGCGGATGGTGATCACGTCCTTGGCTTCGCCCCAGCGACACACTGGCCTCGACCATAGGCGTTCGCCCAAATTCGCCGCCCCAGACCACTAAGGTACTGTCCAGCAACCCGCGATCGCGAAGATCCTTAATCAAAGCCGCGGATGCTTGATCGGTGGTTTTGCAGTTATTCTTTACATTTCCTGCAACGTCGCTGTGAGCGTCCCAACCTTCGTGATAGATGTTGATAAAGCGAACGCCTCGCTCCACCATTCTTCGCGCTAGCAGACAAGCTCGAGCGAACGAAGGCTTGTCGGGCTCGCAGCCATACATCTCCAGCGTTGCCGCCGACTCACCCTTCAGATCCATCAATTCGGGAGCGCTCGATTGCAGTCGATAAGCCATTTCATAGTTCGCTAATCGCGTGGCAATCTCGCTGTCGCCATCCAATTGCATTCGCCGCTGGTTTAAATCGTTGATCAAGTCGATCGTATCGCGCTGAGCGGAAGCATCGATGCCACCGGGTGTACTCAAGTTCAGAATCGGGTCGCCCGAATTACGAAAACGAGTCCCCGAAAAGACGCTCGGCAAGAAACCGCTACTCCAGCAAGCAGCTCCACCGCTAATCCCGCTTCCCGTGCTCATCACTACAAACGCAGGCAGATCTTTCGTCTCCGAACCGAGACCATAAGTAATCCACGATCCCATGCTAGGCCTTCCCGGCTGCGAAAAGCCGGTGTTCATGAATATCTGAGCAGGGGCGTGGTTGAACTGCGTCGTGCGACACGATTTAACGATGGCGATATCGTCCACAACCTTAGACAAGTGCGGCAACATCTCCGAAAGCTCAGCGCCACATTGTCCATGCTTGGCGAACTTGAATCGTGGCCCGAGTACAGCCGCGTCGGGGCGAATAAACGCATACCGCTGGCCACCTATGATCGAAGGCGGCAAAGGCTTGCCTTCAAATTCCGCCAACATCGGCTTGTTGTCGAACAACTCCAGTTGCGACGGCGCGCCGGCCATGAACAGATGGATCACAGCCTTTGCTTTAGGCTGGAAATGCGGCTGTCGAACTTCGTTGGGACTGCGCGATCCCGAGGAAGCGGTCTCAGATGTTGTCGAGCCTGATGCTGTAGACGCAGAGGCCAAGTTCTCCGCTAGCAGCGAAGCCAAAGCGATTTTGCCTACGCCAATAGCACAGTCTTGAAAGAAATGTCGTCGAGCTATATTGAGTGGGTTCATGGGTGTGTAATCGCCTCATCCAAGTTCATTAGCGCGCGGCAGAGCATAATCCATATCTTATCGTCTTCCGTCTTTCGCTCACGTTGCTTTGCGAGAAACGCCTTGAGTCGTTCGAGCTCCTCAACCGAAGGCGGCCGAGTCGCACAACGACGGAAGGCACTGGTAAGTCGCTGGTCATCCTGATCCGATTCAGCAACGACACGTTTGGCCATCGCTTCAGCCAGCTCCATAAACATCTGATCATTCAGCAATGTTAAAGCTTGGAGCGGACTGTTGGAAACCTCGCGTCGCGCCAAACAGGACTCGCCGCTGGGTGCATCGAAAGTCGTCGCCATCGCGAACGGGGCGGTCCGTTTGATGAAGGTGTAAATCGAGCGCCGATAACGATCTTCGCCTTCGCTGGTCTTCCAATCCACGCGGCCATAGGTTCCCTCGGTCGTTACACTGGCCGGTTGCGGCGGATAGACACCAGGCCCGCCCATTTTGTTTGACAACACGCCCGACGCACTGAGCGCCGAATCGCGAATGATCTCAGCTTCCAGTCTAAACCTCGCGCCACGAGCTAACCAGATATTCTCGGGATCGCGCTGAGCCGCTTCAGAGGTAACGCGCGAGGCTTGTTTGTAGGTCTGGCTGGTGACAATCATTCGATGGAATCGCTTCATCGACCAACCTTGCTGCATGAACTCAGTCGCTAACCAGTCCAACAACTCGGGGTGCGAGGGCGGTTCACTTTGATAGCCGAAGTCCTCTAACGACTTGACCAATCCGCGGCCGAAGAAGGCTTGCCACTGACGATTCACGGTGACTCGGGCCGTCAAAGGATGCTCTGGCGAGAATAGCCATCGTGCAAAGTTGAGCCGATTTGCTGCAGCATTCTCGGGTAATGGAGGCAAGAAGGCGGGCAGTCCAGCCTCGACCTTCTCTTTGGGTTGCAAGAACTCGCCGCGATGATGTCGCATCGTCGGTCGTGGGTTGCTCGCTGGTCGTTCCTTCATCACAAGCGTTTGCTGCCCGCGCGGTGCCGAACTGTTTATCGCATCGATCTGAGCAATTGCCGAGTCCAGTTCGGGAACGGTCTCGCAGTACTGCAAAGTCAATTGAGCGAGCTGATCAGAGCTCATGTTTTTCTTTAGCCAAGAAGTGATGCTCGCGAGCCTTGCTTCACTCTCCTTAGCATCTTCTGGTTTTGCTTCTTGAGGCTTTGCTTCTTCAGGATTCGTAGCTTTTGCATCAGCCAACTTCAATTCAGCGGGCAGCTTGGCAACGATCGCTTCTAACTCTGTTGGCAAACCTGTTGCCGAGGGATGCTCGCCGGATGTTACCGAGATGCGGAAGTGCCCCAGCGAACAAGCAAAGTGCTTTTCGAAAAGCATCTTTAGCGAAATGCCATTGGACAAATCCACTGGTTCAGCGAATTGGAAGACAGCCGAATGCTGAACGTCGAAGCCTCCCAAGACTTGCCACCCCGAGGACATTTCACCATCCAGCGCCGCGCTAGCGTTATTCTTTTTATCGCCAGGTTTCTTCGCAGCAGCCTTTTTGTCGCCTTTGGCATTGTCTTTAGCTTTAACCTTCTTCGCTGGACCTTGCGCGTCGTTGATTCGATCTTCCTCTGCGTCGTTCGTCGCCTCGGCGTGCGAGATCTTCAATCGCTTGTCGCCTTGAAAGGCTTGCAGCTCGCTCAAAAAGAAACCACCAATCGGGCCTTCATAGTAGGTCAAGCCTGGTCCGCCGCTGGGCAAGCTGGGATGCGAGGCTACCTCGATACGAATCGCTCGCGCATCGCGAATTGACGCTTTAAGCTCCAGTTCATAAAGATCGCTCTTCGTGATATCGCCACTGCCCAACAGGTATCCATCGGCTTGGACTTCGAGATTCGGAAGATTCGTAGATATTTTGCTTGGGACGACGACTTGCCAAGACGAACTTCGGCTTGAAAGATCTTGAACCCAAGCCGCCATGCCTGAATCGTGCGCCGCACTACCTCCCGGGTGCTTTTCCGGCAGCGCGGCGATTAACTTAGTCAGCTCCTCTTGTTTCGACGCCGACTTTGTAACCGCATCTTTCGTAGCCGTATCTTTCGTCGCTACACCCGCCGGAGGAATGAAGTAAGTGGGCTCATCGGCGTTGTTCAGAAAGGCCATCAAGCGATAGAAATCGGAGTGCTGAATCGGATCGTATTTGTGAGTGTGACATTGCACGCAGTTCAAAGTCAGCCCCAACCATGTCGTTCCTGTAACGCCAACGCGATCAACCATTGCATAGAAACGGTACTCCAGAGGATCGATGCCTCCCTCCTCGTTGAGCATCGTATTGCGATGAAAGCCAGTCGCGATCATGTCATCTGCCGAAGGGTTGTCGAGCATATCACCGGCCAGTTGTTTGATACTAAACTGGTCGTAGGGCATATCGTCGTTCAGCGCTCGAATCACCCAGTCGCGATAAGGCCAGATCGTGCGCGTTCGATCCTTCTCAAAACCGTTGGTGTCCGCATATCGCGCCAGATCAAGCCAGCGTCGAGCCCAACGTTCACCGTATCTCGGCGACTGCAACAGCTTATCGACCAAACGTTCATAGGCGTCGGCCGACGTATCGCTGACAAACGCATCGGCTTCAGCAGGCGTAGGAGGCAGCCCCGTGAGGTCCAGGTAGACTCGACGAACCAGCGTGTAGGGATCGGCTTGCGGCGAGGGCTCGAGGCCAGCTTGCTGCGCCTTCTTTCGAACAAAGAAGTCGATCGGATGCAGCTTCGCCTCAGCGCCTTCACGAGCGGCAAGAATTTGATCCAGCTTAGCTCGATCTGGAGCCACATAGGCCCAGTGCTTGTCGTACTTGGCTCCGGAAGCGACCCAGCTTTGCAAAAGCTTCTTAGCTGACTCGGGCAATTCCGTTTTGGTATGCGGCGGCGGCATGCGATCGCTGTCATCGGTGCTGAGGATTCTTCGGACCAGCTCGCTACCAGCTTCGTCGCCAGGAATGATCGCTGCGTTTCCCGAGTCGCCCTTGCCCAGCGCCGCATCGCGCAGGTCTAAGCGCAAGCCGCCATGCCGCGAGCCCTCGTCGGCACCGTGACATTTGAAGCAATATTGCGCCAGCACTGGGCGAACTTCACGATTGAAGTCGGGTCCATGAGAAGCTTCAGCTTGAGCCCAAGCTGTAGAAACTAACAAGCTGTTAGGAATTGCAGAGCAACACCAACAGAGGAGTAACGACGCGGTAATTCGGCACTTAGTCAACATGCGTCAAACCAGAGGAGGGTACGGAAAAAATTGAGGCGGGGCTTCTATTGTAGATTGTCTTCCACTTCTCGTGCGTCAGCTCCTCGCGGCATTTCGCCACAAAGGAATTAATTTACGAGAGAGTCTTGACGAGAAACTCCGTACTCAGTCGATAAAAATCGCCATTTCAATTGTGAACTCCTTGCGTGACTACGGCACGTTACTCTGCGATCCGAGTCGCTGTCTACGTGCTACCGTTTTCTCAGTTGATTCTCCCGCCAATGCCCAAAACCAAGTTAGTACGACCAAGATAGTATTCGAATGCCCGTAAAGCATCGTGGCTATGATGGCCACCGTTAGTCGCGGAGCAAAAAGCCACCCAATCCAATACAAGAATCCGCCTCCAAAAGTTGTGGCAAAGAGCATGGTCAATCTTGGAAAGAAGAACATCGCAATCACAAACCAAATGGAATGTGTGTTCCAAAAGTTCACGTCGTTCATTGTGACTCCCCAAGCTGTTGGAGGTGTAACCACTACGGGCGATTCTGGCCCATGAGATACGCCCCAATGTAACATGAGGTTCAGTCCATGCGCCACATCGCCAAGGAAGAATTCAGTTAACTCGAACTAGTAGACGATCCAGCTCAAAATTGTGGGCCAGAAATCGAACGTCTGAAGTCGTAAATCGGTTGGGTGGCAAAAATATCGGAGGCAGAAAAATTGTGGAAACGAATATTTCTGCCTTCGATTTTTTTGCCATACAAACGGCTGTTTGTCGTAGTCAATCCACCCTAACGTTCGGAGTAGAGATGTCCTAGCCAGATTCGAGCGTCTGATTTCTTTCACTCACGTCTCACATTTTTGGCATAGATCGTCTACTAGTTATCGCTAAATGGGAAGATCCTTGTCCTCTCTGGACCGTTTGTTGACAATAAAGCCGATCCGATCATCCAAGAGAGTTTTGTCAGCGACAGAAATATGACTAACCGCTGCGAACAAGCGGCACTTACAGTGCAACCCAAAGGAAAGCTCATGAACTCAAGGTTACGACTATCCGCAGATCACTTGCTACGTGCGATCATTGTTGCCGTAGGACTGTACTCTATCCCTGCCGAGACTATCTTCGCGCAAGGTTCGCTAGTTACAGTCGCGAGTGCTTCAACCTTGGTTCCACAGCAAGCGTACGATCCGCTTGCGGTTGACTCGAACGCTAAAGTTGAAACGCTGCTTTTCGAGATCGAATACAAGTCGCAAGGCCGTCAGTTGCGTCGCGCGGAAAGCTCAGCCGAGTTGCGCAAGGTCCCAGTGAAGGTCTACTTGCCTAGCAAGCTTCCCGCGCCAGTCGTACTCTTCAGCCATGGTTTGGGCGGTTCACGCGAGGGCTTCAAGCATGGCGGCGAGCATTGGGCGCGTCGAGGCTACGTCGCAGTCTTCCTGCAACACCCTGGTAGCGACGAAAGCGTTTGGAAGTCGAAAGGTCTGGGCCAACGTATGAACTCAATGCGCGAGGCGGCTAGCCCTCAGAACTTGATTCTTCGCATCGATGATGTGAAGGCGGTGATCGACTACCTGGAAAAAGTCCAGCGCGATGATTCCGATGTTACTGGCGTTGCCAAACGATTGGCGAAACAACTGGATCTAAAACATCTCGGCATGTCTGGACATAGTTTTGGCGCCATGACGACGCAAATGGTTTCTGGACAATCGCCGATTGTGGGTTCGCAGCAACCGACCGACCCTCGAATCACTGCCGCTGTTGTGCTCAGTCCCAGTCAGCCAAAAATCGGTCAACCTGAGAAGTACTTTAGCAAAGTTGCTATTCCTTGGCTTTTGATGACGGGAACAAAAGATGAATCGCCCATTGGAGACCAGACCGCCGAGTCGCGATTGAAAGTCTATCCAGCTCTGCCAGCCGGAAGC